>JACQUX010000005.1 GCA_016210045.1 Deltaproteobacteria bacterium
GATGATCGTAACGGGCATCTTCAGATCGTCGAATTTCATCCTGTAATATTAATCCCGCGTGCGGGACGGTTATTTTTAATGTCATGCCCCGGCATAACACATCCTAAATATATCGGCAATTACTTATGGCGTCGTGTATAGCAATAACTATATCCCCTCCATCCGGACCATGACCGACAGATTCGATACGAAGATCCACATGACTGCGAATTGTGCTCGCCGTCCCCGAGGTAGCAATTAGCAAATGCTTCCGGAAAAAATCCACCTTATCCAATAGGAACTTGGCAAGAATATCCTTACAAATTTCACTGGCCATCACAGCAACGCATAGACGATCCTTACTTTTTGCACGTTTCACAAGTAAAGACAGCCCTTCATGCGTTAAAACATTATCGAGGAATATCTCTCTCATCGCAGTGACACTATCTAACCCTACACGAGACTTTCCCTTGTTTATTGTCTTTCAACACAACATTGCTATCGGGAATCAGACTGAGAAAATTTAGCGTCTGATACAAATTCGTTCTCTGATCCCTCAACACCCTCTCAAACAGCGGTTCATTATCATAGTATTTCCAAAATGCGTCAAAGAACACCGTAACGCTAAATTTGGCTGGAAGCTTTGAAATTGCCGCCAAGTTCGCACCAGAGCTTGGTCCACCTGGAATTAACGTATGTAACCACAACAGACGACATGATTCCATTGCCTCCGCAGGCTTAACAACAACAAACTCATCGATGAGATCAGAGTCGACATTCGCAAAAATCTTTCCAACGCTGACACCCTCAAGTTGATGCCCTTCCGATGAAAGAGACTGCCCGCCGAAGGTGTGAGACAGCATGGTGTTGCCTTCAACGTCCACACCGATACACCGAATGTTTGGAAACGTTTTTTTCAACTCTCTGGCGATACCTGTAAACGTTCCTCCAGTGCCAACGGCACAAACAAAGTATGCCGGTTCTCGACCTTGACCCACCAAAACCTGAGCAATTTTTTTCCCAAGTGATTCAAAAGCTTCCGCATTGTATTGTGAATCTCCCTGGTCGATGAGACAACAATCAGCACCGAGTAATTCTGTCAACTTTCTGGCCCCCTGTACAGCACCTTCTACACCTTGGTGCTCCGGCGTTTCCACCAGGAAACCACCCAAGGCACTAATATGTGCCGCTTTCCCAAAACTCATCCCTGCCGGACGGACGACAATCACACGATACCCTAACAGTCGCGCAACAAACACAAGTGACGCTCCCCCGTTGCCGCTAGAATAGTCAACCAACACCATCCCTCGTTTAATTTTCCCATCTCGTTCCATTTTGCGAATGATATACAGATACATTCGATCTTTGTGACTTCCCGTGGGAGAATACAATTCGCACTGCGCTAAAAGAGGGCACTCTGTCAACGAATCAATGGCTTCTATCTCAAATGTTGGGGTCTGATCAACCATTGAGAGAAACCAACGCAATTTCGAATTGGGCTGATCTGCGGAAACTACAGGGGTAATATTGTCGTCCAGATTATTTATCTCTTCGGCAACCCGAGAAAGGCACGATCGCAACTGATCATTGTGAGCGTTCATACTCTATCTTCTCGGAACTTGAAACAACGCACCTTGCACAAGTCCATCCACCAGATCTGAAAACGAAATGCCATGGGCTTGCGCTGCCTCCGGAAACAAACTCGTAGGCGTCATGCCAGGAATAGTGTTGACCTCTAGGACGTACAATTGATCCTGATCGGTCACCACAAAATCCACCCGAGAAAGGTGTCGACATTCCAACACCCGATGCACTTGAATGGCAAATGTTTGTAATCGTTGTCTCATTTCTGCCGATAGCTTTGCCGGACAATCATGCACGCTCATACCGGGAGTGTAACGCGCCTCATAATCGTACCACTCTTTCTTCGCATGAATCTCGATTACCGGCAGTGCTATACACTCACCATCTTTCTCAAGGACACCCACTGTGATCTCTTTTCCAACAATAAATTCTTCCACCAGCGCATCCCCACCCAATGTCACTGAGCGTTCAATCGCCGGACGCAAGTCTTCTTCCTTAAATACTCGACTTGCCCCCAAAGCAGACCCTTGACGATTCGGTTTCACCATCAACGACGGACCACCAACATATTCGGCTATTTGTGCTAGAAAGGTCGTTAAGTCATCTCCAACATGAAACATCAATCCCTTTGGGGTTGGCACCTTCACAGCGCTCAACATTCGTTTTGTCACATACTTATTCATCCCTAAGGCACTGCCCAAAACAGATGAACCAACATAAGGGATCTCTAAAATTTCCAGCAACCCTTGCAGGCACCCGTCCTCTCCCAGCGGCCCGTGAAGCGCAGGAAAGACAACATCCACATTGGCATGCTGCAATACAATCGGAAGGTTTTTATTTAGTAGAAACTCGATAACGTCGTACCCAAGCCCACGCAAGGCCTCGGCAACACCGGCCCCCGTTACTAGAGACACATCACATTCAGGTGACGGCCCCCCCATCACAACCGCAACTTTAATCTTCATCCTCTCAGCCACTTATGCGCCCGTTACGATATATTTACCAACAGCACGGATCTGGACAGTCGTTGTAGTTGTAAACACCCTTGCGATCATTTCTCCCCGTGCCTTCGCCTCGCTCAATTTTTCGCAAGGCTTGGAAGATCTCCGATAAATCTGCTCTTGCCACCGGCTGACCTCTTTGAGGTTGCTGCACAGCACTCCCCTTCGTCGCAACAGAGCCCCTTTGTTTCCCTCCACCTGCTCCCCGGACATTATTCATATTGCCTCCTTTATGGCCACCAAACCGCACGGCGGAGCTATAATTCCGCCCCATTTTAAATAGCAAGCCCTATTTTTTGATGTGACACTTAATGAGGTACCCCGTGGCAAACCACGGGGCATCAGAGCTCGGCTCTGCCGAGCTATCGGTTAAACAACCGCAACGGCTCCCCTTGCAATGCTTTGCCTTGATTCCGCACATACTGCTCGACCACTGCCCAGTTCCCGCCTTCTCCAACCGTTTTCACATAATACCCATCACTCCAGAACTCCCCACCCCACAACTCGCGCTTCAGCCAGGCACACCCTGCAAACAATTCCCGCGCCACGATACTTTTGAACTCCCGCACCACCTCGCCAATGCTGTACTTCGGATGAAACGAACACAACAGATGGATGTGATTCATGTCACACCCTATTTTCTCAAACACGATTTCATAGCGCTCGCCAATCCCGACCGCAATCCGCACAATCTCCGCCTCAACCTCGGGCACCAACAAAGCTCTCCGATATTTGACCGGAAAGACAATGTAATAGGGCGTTTGAGACACACAATGCCACGAACGCTGGACCGTCGCTCCGTGACTGTACTTGAAAACCTACGGTTTTCAAACTTTCCCTCCACACCAAGGTCCGCGGCAAGCCGCGGGGAATAAATTTGAAGTCGTATCGACAAAAATTGCACCATCATTGACACCCTCTCCGTTTCGCCGGTAAAGAGACTGCATCATGAAACAGCGCAGGCGACGCCTCTCCGAATATGCCCCGGAAGAGCTGGAAGACCTTGAGAGAGAGGAGTGGCTCGATTCGTTGGATAGTGTGGTCGCCGAAAGCGGCGAAGCACGGGGTTCCTCACTCATCGAGGCCCTGCACAAGCACGCGGAGATGATGGGAGTCCGTGTCCCCTCCACCGTGACCACGCCGTACATCAACACGATCCCCAAAGAGGCCGAACCGGAGTTTCCGGGCGACTTTGCGCTCGAACGGCGGATTACGCGGATGATCCGATGGAATGCCATGGCCATGGTCGTCCGCGCCAATCGGCTGGCGAGCGGCATTGGGGGGCACATTTCGACATACACGTCGGCGGCGGTCCTCTACGAAGTCGCATTCAACCACTTCCTCCGGGGCCGCGACCACTCCTGTGGCGGGGATCTCGTCTTCTTCCAGGGGCACGCGTCGCCCGGCATTTATGCCCGCGCGTTTTTGGAGGGCCGGATCAGCGAGCGCCAACTCGAGAATTTCCGCCGCGAACTCGCCGATGGCGGTGGGCTCTCATCATATCCCCATCCCTGGCTCATGCCGAATTTCTGGGAAGTCCCGACCGTATCGATGGGGCTCGGTCCGATCATGGCGATCTATCAGGCCCGCTTCAAGCACTACCTGCAAGACCGCGGGCTCAAACCGCCCGACGACTCCAAGGTCTGGTGTTTCCTGGGCGATGGCGAAATGGACGAGCCGGAATCGCTCGGGGCCATCACGCTGGCGGCACGCGAACAACTCGACAATCTGATTTTTGTCATCAACTGCAATCTGCAACGTCTCGATGGGCCGGTGCGTGGGAATGGAAAGATCATTCAGGAACTCGAAGCCGCCTTCCGTGGCGCGGGGTGGAACGTCATCAAGGTCATCTGGGGACGCCGCTGGGACAAACTGCTCGAAAAAGATACCGGCGGTCTCCTCGTGAAACGGATGGGCGAAGTGGTGGATGGCGAATACCAGCGCTACAAGGCCACGGGTCCACAATGTGTCCGCGAAGATTTCTTCGGCGCCTACCCAGAACTCGCCGAGATGGTCCGCGACATGACCGACGAAGAAATCTGGAAACTCAACCGCGGCGGACTCGATACGTTTAAGGTCTTCTCGGCGTACAAAGCCGCGACCGAGCATCGCGGCGCCCCAACGGTCATTCTGGCCAAGACGATCAAGGGCTATGGTATGGGGGAGGCGGGTGAGGGGAAAAACATCACGCACCAGCAGAAGAAATTGAATGAAGAAGAACTGCGTGCCTTTCGGGATCGCTTCGACATCCCGATCAACGATGAGAAGATTGCAGACGCACCGTTCTATCGTCCCGCTGACGACAGCGAAGAGATCCGGTATTTGCGTGAGCGGCGCAAAATCCTCGGCGGCTATCTCCCGTCCCGTCGCGTCACGGCCTCGGCGCTCCCGCCACTCCCCGATGCGGCGTTCACGGAATTTCAGCACGGGTCTGACGGCCGCAATGTCGCCACCACCATGGCGCTCGTGCGCGTCATGACCAAATTGATCCGCGATCCGCAGCTCGGAAAATATATCGTCCCGATTATTCCCGACGAGGCCCGCACGTTTGGCATGGAGTCCCTGTTCCGCGAGATCGGCATCTATTCGCACGTCGGTCAGCTCTACGAACCGGTCGATGCCGAGAGCCTCCTCTACTACCGCGAGGCCAAAGAAGGCCAATTGCTCGAAGAAGGGATTACCGAGGCGGGTTCCATGTCGTCGTTTATTGCCGCAGGCACCGCGTACGCCAATCACGCAGTCCCGACGATCCCCTTCTTCCTCTTTTACTCCATGTTTGGCTTCCAGCGCATCGGAGATCTGATCTGGGCGGCGGCGGACATGCGTTGCCGCGGTTTTCTCGTGGGCGCCACGGCCGGACGCACCACGTTGGCGGGCGAAGGATTGCAGCACCAGGACGGACAGAGTCAGCTCCTTGCCTATCCGGTGCCGACGCTCCGGGCGTATGATCCGGCGTTTGCGTACGAAATCGCGGTGATTGTCCACGATGGCATTCGGCGCATGTATTACGATGGCGAAGAGTGTTTTTATTATCTGACGGTAGAAAATGAACCCTATCCGCAACCGGCCATGCCCGACGGGGTCCACGATGGCATTGTGAGAGGCCTCTATCGATTCCGCCCCTCCCCGCTCAAGAAACCGGTCGCGCAGGCCCAGTTGCTCGGGAGCGGCGCGATCATGAACGAGGTGATCCAGGCCGCCACACTGCTGGAATCCTACGGCGTCGCCGCGGACCTCTGGAGTGTAACCAGCTACAAGGCCCTGCATCAGAATGCCCTCGATGTGGATCGATGGAATCTCCTCCATCCCGCTGAGCCGGCAAGCACTCCGTATGTGACCGAGTGCCTCGGTAAAACTGAGGGGGTGGTCGTTGCGGCCTCCGATTACGTCAAGGCACTCCCCGAATCGATCGCCCGATGGTCCGGTCGTCCGTGGGTCTCGCTCGGCACCGATGGGTTTGGGCGGAGTGAGACCCGCAACGCGCTGCGCGATTTCTTCGAGGTCGATGCACGACACATTGCGTTTGCCACCTTGAGCGCCCTGGCCCGTGAGGGCGCTATCCCCATAAAAATCGTGGAGCAGGCGGCAAAAAAACTCGCGATCGATCCACACAGGACCAACCCCATCACGATGTAAGGGTCTGACCGGAAATGCCTGTGCTGTTTGCGAGTGAAGATCGGGCAAAGATGGTCCCAAGATGAGATGCCAAAATGAATAGGCATTTCCGGTCAGACCCTAACAGGAGAGGCTATGAAACAATTCTTGTTATTAGCAGCTACCTGGTTATTGGCACTGCCCACTTTATTTACCCTGAGTTTCTTCGGAAGAATTATTTTCGTGGGGCCCCACGGGCTCACGCCCGTGGCACCCTGGAGGAGGCTTCGCCTGAGCACGACACCCCCCGGACTAACGTCCGGGGCCCCACGATCCAGCGCGCACCGCGCGCGAGAGGGGGGGGGACCCAACGGGCTTTGCCCGTTGGGGGGGCAGTGGCGACGACCGAGTCCGGGCACCCGCGAAGCGGGTGGACGAGGAAGTACCCGGAGGCGGAGCCGCAGGGTACGTGAGCCCCTCCAATAGTTGAAGACGTGCAATCCGGAGATACGGGAGACATATGGTCATTTGTTTTTCTTTCCATCTTTACAACTCCCGGCTTGATACTAATGGGAAAATACTGGTGGCATAGACTCAAACCATCAAGAGAATATCCATGAAAAAACTGGTTCTAAAAATATTGATTATCGCAACCGGTGTTGCCTATTCTTCTTTTGCAAATGTTTCTTCAGCTTCACCGGCAATGTTGGATGGCAAGGGTTGCAATAGTTGTGAGACAATTTGCAATAAATCTGAGTCCAGAAGAAGGAATTCACTGCCACATATTCTCCCCGGAGGCTATCCAGAACTACAAGCAGGCAATGGAAGACGTAATGGCCAATAACATTTCTTTCGATAGGAGCCGGCCCCAATGAGCAAGATGATCATAGTAGGTACTGGAGCATCAGCGGCAATTGATCTATCAAGATTTCCCACGATGGACAATTTTTTCCAAGGAATTTTGGTTTGCGCAAAAAGTGATGAAGATAAAAGACTCATAGCAAACTTCCTCTCAATTCTGGATTATGAGCGCATTTTCACAAATAAAGACATCAAGTGTGAAAACTTAGCTGCACAATGGTCTCTATTTATGCCACCAAATCGGCTAAGCACCTATGATAATGAGTATAAGATCAACTTGAGGGATCGTTATCTGGAGGCCTTGCGAAACCGTTTTTCTAACAAGCATATAACAGAAAATCTCGAAATCTTATTGGATAGAAGTTTGAATGTCTCTTCTGGATCCTCTTTCTCCTCCACACTTTATATGCTGAATTGGTTGCTTGGATACCGAGATGTAGATATCGAGAAGAAATCTGATGACTTATATCACAAGTTATTTGATAGATTTATTGGGGATGAAAAACAATGTTCTCTTGTATCTTTTAACTATGATTTATTGCTGGATTGCTCTTTAATAAGCTGGTTAAAAAAAACAACAGACATTACGGATAAAGATATTAAAAGCTTGTTAACACGATGTGATTCCTTACAAGGCTTTCTCAATCCATCTGACATTTCGATTTTCGATCACAGTATTGGTGGTATATTTTCCCCAACACCATCTCCACAGGTGTTCAGCAATCATGGTAATGGCAATTTTTCTAGATTACGACTAATTAAACCGCACGGGTCATTGGCATTTACTAAGATCAATGAAAACAAGGAGACCTACCTTTTATTGAACGACGGCAATTTTGTTCCCTTTCCACCTGTTCATCAAGCCTTTGATCATCATGCTCGTCACTTACAGCCTCTGATTGTGCCACCTACTCAGAACAAAATTAAATCACATCCAATTCTTTTTGAAGCAGAACGGCATTTCATAGAAAAGCTTTCTAGCCCCGATACAAGAAGGGTCGTTGTCATTGGATGGAGTCTGCCTCCAACAGACAAAGATCATGACAACATAATTCGACAATGCATATCGAATCGCGCTCAACAAATTGAAGAATTAATCGTTATCGACCTGAAGCTAGAAAGAAAGGAAAAAGATCCACACTTTGATCGCATGGAGTCCATTTTCAGACCGAAAGTAGTTAAAAAATGTTGGGAAGGTTTCAACGAGGAATCAGTTGAAAGGTATATAATATGAGCCTCAACATCGATCACCTCACCGAAGCTGAACTCATCGAACTCAACCACAAGATCGTGGAGCGGCTGCGCCTGATGCGCCAGATCCGTTCGCACAAGGAGATGTTCAAATTCAAGATCGGCGACCGGGTGAGGTTTCATCCGTCGGGCCACGAACCCCAAACAGGCACATTGACCCGCTTCAACCGAAAATCGGTCACGGTCATCACCGATAATGGCGGCCACTGGAATGTGGCGCCGACGTTGATTGAATTGGCGCAGCCAAAGGATTCAGAAGAAACAGCGGAAATGCCGCAATTGAAACTTTTGGAATAGAATGGAATCATGATGCCGAAACGTAAAACACAATTGATGACGTTGAGGCCAACCAGGCCCGTAAAATCAGGGGCCCTCGTCCGTGACGTTCGCGCCCTGATCGAGCAGGCGCGCAAATATGTCGCTCGTTCGGTCACTAACACCCTTGTTGCCCTTTATTGGCGTATTGGAAAAAGGATTAGTGAAAAAGTCCTGCAGGGTAAACGAGCGGAGTATGGCGAGCGGATTATTTCGACGCTGTCGAAACAATTGTTGAAAGAATATGGGCGCGGCTACTCTAAACCCAATCTCTCCAGAATGATGGCTTTGCATGAGTATTTCCGTGACGCTGAGATTGTTTCGACACTGTCGAAACAATTGACCTGGAGCCATTTTGTCGAAATCCTGCCTCTTCGGGACCAACTCAAAAGGGATTTCTACGCCGAAATGTGCCGCATTGAAAATTGGGATGTCCGAACCCTGCGTAACAAAATAGGTGGCATGTTCTATGAGCGCACCGCCTTGTCCAAAAAGCCTGAAAAGCTTATCAAACACGAACTCAAGAAATTGAAAGCCACCAATCAACTCACCCCAGACTTGGCGTTTCGGGATCCTTATTTTCTCGATTTTCTTGGATTGAGGGGTGCTTATCAGGAAAAAGACCTGGAAGCCGCCATACTGCGGGAAATGGAAGCCTTTATTCTGGAGCTGGGTGTTGGATTCGCGTTCATGGAGCGGCAAAAGAGGATATCGCTGGACGGAAGAGATTTTTACCTCGACTTGCTCTTTTTCCATCGGGGACTGAATCGTCTCGTGGCAATCGAACTCAAGCTTCATGAATTCCGGCCAGCCGATAAGGGGCAGATGGAGTTGTATCTTCGATGGCTTGAGAAATACGAGAGAAAGCTCGGTGAGGATGACCCCATTGGGCTTATTCTTTGTGCAGGAAAATCCGACGAGCAAATCGAGCTTTTGCAACTGGGCAAGAGCGGCATTCGTGTTGCCGAATATATGACAGAGCTACCTTCGCGAAAGGTCCTGGAAAAGAAACTACATCAGGCCATTAAATTGGCCCGCGCAAGGCTGAAACCTGAAATGCTCCCCCTGGTGGACACATTGCGAACCGAGCATTTCCGCGAAGTGATGGCCTTTGAGCCGTTCATTCCTGCCATTCGCCAGTTATTGGCTCCACAAGCCGCTTAATTTCGGCTGTGGCGGGAGATATCTGCGTATCCGCTGGTAGAAGGGAATACCCGATAGTTTTGTATCCTCGGAGCCTCCGTTCGAACATCTTGCGCAGCATGGGAACCTCTTGGTCGACGTAATCGTAAACCTGTAGCAGATTTTTGCCATCGTGGGACCGGTGCAAACGCCCGACATATTGCTGAAGCGTTCCCTTCCAGGAAATAGGGATCACCAGAAACAGGGTGTCGAGGCGACTGTCATCAAACCCTTCGCCGATATAACGACCAGTGGCCAGGATCACCCGTTCTTCCGAATCTGGCAGATTGGCGATTTTTTCCTGTAGCGCCATGCGTTGTTTTTTCCCCATGCCGCCGCGCAGGACAATGACGTTCTTGGCAAAGCCCTTGAGTCTCGCCTCGAAGTAATCAAGATGCTCGGTTCTTTCGGTCAGAACCAGCGGTGAACGACCAGCGACGAGCGCCTTGAGCAAATCATCGAAGATCAGGTCATTCCTTTTCTGATTTTGGACAAGAGACCCGTAGATTTCCTGAATGGACATATTCTGATTTGCTTCCGGCAAGCGGTAGGACGTGTAGCGCGGGAGAACCACGTGCTCGAATTTGTTGAGATCGGAATGTTGCTTGGCCGTAGTCTTGAATCGTATGGGACCGCACTGCATCGTGATGATCGGATGATGTCCGTCTTTTCTGAAGGGTGTCGCCGTGAGGCCGAGGACGTATTTGGCCTTCACTTGTTTGAGAACCTGCTCGAAACTGAATGCCGAAACGTGGTGGCATTCGTCGACAATCACATGCCCGTATTCTGCAACCACGGGTTTGACCTCTCCATCTCTGTGAAGCGTCTGCATGGTCGCGATATCGATGACTCCGGTCGCTTTGGATTTCCCGCCGCCGATCTCGCCGATGGATTTAGGTGGCAGATCGAGAAACACGGTCAATCGCTCCTTCCATTGATCCATCAGTTGCTTGCGATGAACCAGAATCAGCGTATTGGTTTTTCGTTTGCCGATCATCCAGCCGGCCACCACCGTTTTTCCGAATGCGGTCGTGGCGGAAAGGACTCCGATGTCGTGCCTGGATAATTCGGCAACCGCCTCCTTTTGCAAATCCCTCAATTCTCCCTTGAATTTGACCGTGATTGGTTTTCCGGGAAAGCGTTCGTCGATTATTTCCGGTTTGATACCATGCTCCTTGAGTAGTACCAGAACCTCATTCAGACACCCGCGAGGGACGGCCACGTGATCGGGAAAATCGTTTCCGCACGAAATGATGCGCGGCTTATCGTAGGTCGAGAGCCTCATGGCCTGCGCACGGTAAAATTCAGGATTCTGGAACGCGGCGATCCTCAGGATGCGGTTGAGCATGGCCGTTGGCAGGCCGTTCTTCTCCACGTAAATCAGGTCGGCCTGCACGACACGGGCTTTCTCGGGGAATGGTCCCTTGATCTTCTGAGGCTTCGATTTCTCCCGCGATTTTTCCCAGGGCTTTGTCGCGGGCTCGTCTTCGTCAGCAACCAATTGGATCTCGCCAACTTCGCCATGAAAACCGACCGAGTCCAATAATCGGTGAATCAACATCTCATCGGTCTTCTTCACTTGGGCCAGAACGGTCCACGGATCCTCAAAGAAATTACCGTTGTCATCGATAAAGGTGCTGTTGCCGCGGCTTCGAGGATCCCTTTGCAAAGGCAACGCGATCAAGTTGCCAAAACCGCCCTTGGGCATAGTGTCTTGGCTCGGGAACAGTCGATCATAGGAATCGAGACCGACCTGGTGGCGCTTTTCCATTGCCTTCGTCAGCAGAAAAGACCCCAGCCGACGAGCCATGGATGCCGCGACGGGATGCTCGAAAAATATCCACACATGCCCACCCTTGCCGGATCGCGATCTTTCCAGAAGGGCATCAATTTCATGGTCGCGGCAAGTCTGGAGAAAGGTTCGTGCGTCATCAAGCCAGTTTTCCTTGTCGAAATCGGCGGCGACAAAATGACAGGTCTCGTTTTCGAGGAGCGGATAAACGCCGACCGTCTTTTTTCCAGCCAGGTGGTCGTAGATAACCTGGTCGGTGACAGGCAAAAAATTCTGACTGGGGCAATCCGAACATTTGACTCGGGGCTTTTCACAGGTTCCCTTGAGCCACTCATTGCCGCAGACAGGCGAGTAACCAGATCTTCCCGTTTTCTTGTTATCCCAGCGGGCAGGATAGACATCGTCACGCCCTCTGAAGAGCGAGCGAAACAAGCGAATCTTTTCTTCCACTGTCAGGTTTGAATTGGCTTCGGCAGGGATCGTATCGACGGCCGGTAATGGTTCTTGTTTCGGGGGCATCCCGAGTCTCTCGGAAAGAGCGCGGTTCTCGGCCTTCAGGCTTTCAATTTCTGCCAATGCCCTGGCAAGTTGCTGTTTAAGTTGTTCATTGTCGTCATTCATTTGTCATCAATTGGAGCCTGAAAATAGTTCTTTCAGATCTGAAAAGCCATTCAGTTTTTCGCCCTGCCGTATTCACCCTTGTGCAGGATACATTTCAAAATCTTAAAGAAACGCTGAATCAGTGCGACACCTTTGCCACCGGTGGCGAATTGAACGAGGCCGCCCACAATCTCCTCGGCTTCTTTGAACTCCTCCTGCAGATCGACCGTGAACAAAAGGAAAAACGTGATGAAAATCTCCGAAGTGAACATTCAATTCATCAAACCCGTTGATGGAATGCTCGGCTTTGCCAGTCTCGTCATTGATGACGCATTTTATTTGGGATCCATCGGGATTCACCAAAAGTTTAATGGCACCGGTTACCGCCTGACCTACCCAACCAAGAAAAGCCCGCTGAATAATCGCCCTATCTTCCATCCGATCAATCGCGAAATCAGTCAGGCCATCGAGCAGGCCATTTTCATGAAACTGAAGAACGTAATGAGCAAAGCCTATGATCGACACGATTGTGCTGACATTGCCTGAAGGCCACTTCAGGATTCTGGACTACGACAAGTTCACCCCCTCCGCTCGCGGTCTCTTTGAACCGCCGTTTTACAAACTCGGAAAGGGCGGTGTCATCCGTTGCATTCAAAACTCCACGAAGGAAGACCGGCTTCGTGGCCGTTATCGTCCAAGGCTCACGTTGACCAAGCGCGTGATGAATGGGCGGCTATCGGTCTCCCTACGGATTGAATGCTCGATTCCCAAGCTCCTGTATGGAAATAATTTCACCGAAATTGCCCATAAGGACCAGTTGCAAATCAGGACCAGCGACAGCTCCTTGTTCGACAATGGGTTAGCTGAAACTATGGGTCTGTTTTTTGCCCATTCTCCGGAAAATTCGGTTTTGTCAGCCGTGCACTATTCCAAGAACATCATCTTGCCCAAACACATCACCGCCTCGATGGTCATTTCGGAGCTGGGCAAGTTGAACCTGACCAAGCGGTTGGACCTCAACAAGACCGACTACCGTAACGAAGGCCACGCCGTTCGATTCCATGCCAATAGCTACGAAATAGTATTCTACGACAAGATCAAGGATTTGGAGCAAGCCCACATCAGCGAGAGACGCGCCGTCGAAAATGACAGCTGGATCCAGTCGGGAATGCTCAAGGATAGTGGTTTGCCGAAAGGGTTGGAGGTCCTGCGCATGGAGGTGCGCCTCAACACCCGACGGAAGATCAAAAGCCTGTGCGAGAAACTTGGGTTGCCGCCACCACAAACACTACGCGATGCCTTGCGGCCGGATATCGCCCAAACAATCCTTCTTCACTTTTGGGGCTTGATCGAACGGGAATTGAACGTCGTATCGCTGTCTCAACATAAACCGGAGGATCTATTTCAGGTCATGACCAGCGGTGGGATGAAGTCGGCAAAGACGCTTCAGGTTTTGGGCGGGCTGTCCCTGATTCAGTCGGTCGGAATTCGTGGCCTTCGGTCCCTTTTGGGGAAGACATCAAATCGGACATGGCAACGGCTCAAAAAGGCACTCGAAAACTACCCGATTTCGGACAGTCCAAAGGCCCAAGTGATGCGCCAAATCCGGGAATCATTGATTGAATTTTTGCCAATCAAACCTTGCAATGCTGGTGGAGCTATTTCTTTTGCTCAAAATCATACAGAAAGATGCCCTTCTGCACGTTTTCTCTGGCTTTCTGAAGGCAATCATCTTCGGTGATCTCCAGCGTCTCGGACAGAAGCAGATATTTTTTATGCAGTTGCAGAAAGTTGTTTTTAAACTCTTCTGGTGGCATTGTATTCTTCAAGGTTTCATTCAGGACATCGGCTTCGTGACGAAGTGAGGTAAACATTTTACCGGCATACTCGTGACGAATACTGTCGCGTTCCACACCCACCCACGATGCGACAGCCGGAATCAGACCACCAATGGCAGAAATAGCCGCTATCCATGAAGGCCCACCCATTGCCACTATAAAACCAGCCAAGCCCGCCATGAATGAAGGTACGACGACAAGCCAGAGCGACTTGGTGTGCCACTTTTTCGCACAGAAAAAATGGGCCTGTGCTGTGTAAAGGGAGTCTTCGGAGACTTTGCTGCAAGCCTTGCTCAAATCATCAATCATGTTTCCCCCTCGGAAAAGGAGAGCCAAAAAAATCACTCCATCGCTCCATAAGAGCCGTAGAATAAAACGTGTTACAAAGCGCGCGGGCATCTTGTGCCAGTTTCTTTAACCGGCCTTTGGTGAACAACTCCTCCAAGGGGTTCAGGCCTGACTCCACAGGCGGTGTGTGGCTTTCTAGAAATGACAGTTGCTTTCCCAAATTGTCGGCAAGTTTATCCAGAACAATATAGAGATGACGGGCATAACCCAAGTCTGTATTGAACAATTTGGCGAAGCGTAGGACATTCGGAAGATGCTGGGCGCAGACAATCTCTATGAAAAAGGATTTTATCGAAATTCCGTGGTTCCGCAAAAAGGCCTTTGTGATTTTTATGGCAGGGATGAGCCGACCATCCACATCTGAGGATTGATTCAGCTGGGTCAGGTATTCAGCATCATAATCGTAATCGGCCGGTTCCCAATTTCCGGTTGCCCCCACGACATAACAGGCAGGCCCCAAAAGACGCGGATATCGGCCGGACAGGTCACGATAACAGGGGATGAGTTCCACCGAGAAATCATCATTGTAGTCGAGAGCAATGGTTGGGGCATCAATACGGGGCCTCATCATTCGGTAAACCGCATTATCTTTCAGGGCATCCTGAACCGCTCTTAACGCATCGTTCGGCGTCACTCCCACTCCAGGAAAATCAGAATATCCAGTAAAATTTCCGAGGCAGACAATCACGTCCAGATCAATTCGATCACTCCCATCACCCGGTCGAATCTTGGTTTTCTTCCTGAAAGAGCCGACCTGCTTTACTTCCACATTCTGTAAACGGGACTCCAAGTGAGTTTTGATGGCGTCATACCGTTCGCTGGCCAGACGAACCCTGGTCGGATTCAATTCGAGCCGAGAAAGAAGGGTTGAGAAGGCTTCTTCAAGCGGTTTTTTGGTTGGCGTAAACATCTTTGGAATGGCAGGATTGAGGAACATTTCATTTTCTCCCGTAGGGTCTTTGGTTTGTCGGCTTCAGGGAAACCCCTTCCTGACTTGCTTTCTGCTGGACGGCGGCTGCCGTTCTGCCCAGCTTGAGCCCGATTACACGCGTTGGCGTGTTTTGTCCGGCGAGGGTTCGCAGTTGCGAGACTTCCGATGACCTCCATGATTTTCCCGTGTTTCTCGTGTACTTTGGCACATGTCCTCCTTTAGGATATTATTAGTGACACTTCAAAGTAGATAATGAAAAACACATCGATTGTCAAGAACACATTCCAGAAGTGTGTTTTATATTGACACCTGTGGAGGGCTGGTTTACAAGAGAAACATCATGGGTACCGTAGACAATCATTTTTACAAGCCTGTTGCCGATAAAATCAGGGAAGCCAGAAAATCCGCAAATCTCACCCAGAAAATGCTGGCGGGTACCATCGGTCTTACAAGGGCGGCCGTGGCCAACATCGAAAGTGGTCGACAGCAGATCCTTTTGCATACCCTGTACAACATAGCAGATGCTTGTCACACGGATCCCCTTAAACTGCTGCCAAAGATTGCGGCGACCCAGAAGGCGGACCGAAATGGCGATGCCCTGAAAAAGGAATTAAACAAAAAACTTCCGGCGCATTCAGCCTCCAAGATACTGAACCGCCTTAACAGGACATAAACCATGAGTGTAATTCAGGCAAAAAATGAGGCCAAAAAAATCTGGGAAACCCACATCGGTGAATACGGCAAGACCGATCCGGAAAGCCTGGCAAAAAAACTCGGTCTGAAAGTCGTGTATGAAAAACTGGATGATGAGGTTTCAGGTGTTCTTGTCCTGCAGGAATCAAGGCCCGTGATTTTCGTGAATGCCGAACAGCATTCAAACAGGCAGAGGTTCACGATTTCCCACGAGTTGGGGCATTACCTCCTTCACAAGCAGGAACAGGTTCACGTGGATAATGATTTTACGGTGGTTTACAGGAACACCAAGTCGTCAACCGGCGAAGACCTTCATGAAATCGAGGCCAACCAGTTTGCGGCAGAACTTTTGATGCCCGAAAAATGCGTTGGTCAATACATCGTTGACAACAAGGTCAGGGTGATTACCGAAACAACAATTGCAAATATGGCCGATTTTTTTGGTGTCAGTCTTCAAGCGATGACAATCAGACTATCAGCTATTGGGTTAATTTGAACGTGCCTATGAAGCAAAGCATCGAATAGTAGAGTACTTCCAAAAAGGCGGATGCTATGGAAAATGTTATGAAATTAAAGAGTCAAACGCTTAAAACATCTAAAGCTCAGATCCTTTCAATCGGAAAGGGAACGATTATTCAAGATGATTGTCTTAATGTACTGGCACAGTTTGATGAAAATTCTATTCATGCGATTGTTACAGACCCTCCATATGGAATAAAAGAATACGAAGAATCTGAGCTTCAAAAGTTGTCAAGTGGCAGAGGTGGTGTATGGCGCATACCACCTTCTTTTGATGGGCATATAAGATCGCCGCTCCCTAGATTTACTGCACTTAATGACAGAGAAAAAAACAAGTTGGTCACTTTTTTTTCTGAATGGGCGAAAGCCATTTCGCGAGTGTTAAGACCAGGCGGCCATATTTTTATTGCAACAAACTCCTTTATTGCTCCAATGCTCTATCAGTCCTTATCGAAGGGGGAACTTGAATTCAGGGGACAGGTGATACGCATTGTGAGAACATTACGAGGTGGAGATCGGCCTAAAAATGCCGAGGAGGAATTTCCTGGTGTTTCTTCAATGCCACGTGGTTGTTATGAACCGTGGGGGTTGTTTAGAAAGCCATTATTGGCAGGTATGACTGTGAGCGATTGTCTGAGAGAATTTGAAACTGGGGGAATACGAAGATATGCTAATGAAAAACCCTTTGAAGATTTAATCTTTAGTGAACGCACTCCCCGTGCTGAAAGAGAAATAGCAGAACACCCGAGCCTAAAACCTCAATCTTTCCTAAGGCAAATTGTTTATACTGCTCTGCCTCTTGGAAAAGGGAAAATACTAGATCCGTTTATGGGATCAGGGTCCACGATTGCTGCTGCCAATGCACTAGAACTTGAATCCATTGGAATCGAACGGCATCTTGATTATTTCCAACTAGCATGTAGGGCAATTCCAAAACTAGCCAGTGTTGCCGTTGAAGAAATAGAGGACAGAATTGGTACAGGTCAACAAAGTTTATTTCTCAATGAGACCAACTTAATTGAAAACAACTCTACCAATAAGCATATATTTAATTACGCGGGAGCACGATAAATCCAATTCGCTTTCATTTTTTCATAACCGCTGCGAGTCACGCTGGCAGTAATTGTGCGCCGACTTGTTTCCGATCTACCTGAGAATTTCCAGTCATCTTTCGTTAATTGTGCTCCTAAGACTTGAGAAAACCGAAAGGGTTTTGGCAAGCCACCCTGTAACTCATCCCGAGAACTGTTGGCATCAAAGGCAAAAACCAAAAGCCATACTTCTTCTGGATTATGCCCTTGCCAACCACTCAAGTGCCGAGAGGCTTTTACTTCAATTCCATCTTTTGCATGTAAAACTGCATCATCGGCAAAGACGCCGAGAGGAATAAGATCTGGGTGCCCATTGTGGTATTTGTTCTTTATCAAACCAGGACTGTATTTAGGAATTGTCATCGCCATGAATTCGCCTACTAGACTGCTAAAATTAGCCGGCATCAAAAATGATTCAAGTCGTGGCATTGAACGTGAGTGCAGTTGCTTATTTATAAAGCCGAGGAAATCAATAAAATCATTCATGGCAGCGCAAATATGTGAAACGGTACAGCCATACGGAATGACAGCATCCTTGTTCAGGCAAGCTGCATCAACAAGCAAAGGATTACACGCTTGCTCCTCGAGTTTTGAAAGATCATTGGTCATAATTTGAAGGGAGTTACATACTTCTCCTTTGAAAAAAGGTAAAGAATTCTAATCATTCATCCCCATTACCTCATTTCTTTCTGGATCCGGCGAAGTCCATCCACCCAGTTTCACCCAAAAGCGTATTACATCCTTAAGAGCGTAAAAGAAGAGGTAATGCCGCCCTAACGGCCCGACATCTCAATGGATCTGAGAACTTGCTATGGTGGGCACAGGAGCCCAACATAGGCAACAGAACGACGTAATGAAAGGAGCCCCATGAACGCCATCATTCTCGCCCGCGTATCCACAAAAGAACAAGAAGAAGGCCACAGCATCGATGCCCAGGTTGCGCGATTGCATGAATATTGCCAGCGAAAACAACACAAGGTACTCAAGGTCTGTCGCGTGATCGAATCCTCCACTCAGGGAGAGCGCAAGGAATTCCAGAAAGTCATCAACTTTGCCAATGCACAAAAGGAAACGGTCGCGATTGTCATTGATGCGGTGGACCGCTTTCAGCGACGATTCAAGGAAACAGTGGATCTCGATGGCCAGCTTCGCTCCGGTAAAATCGAGCTCCACTTCAACCGCGAGAATCTCATCATCAACCGCAACTCCACGGGCACACAGCATCTCATGTGGAACATGTCGGTGCTCATGTCCAATTCCTACATTCTGAATCTGAGTGATAACGTGAAGCGCAGCCTCAATCACAAAGTCAAAAACGGCGAATGGATCGGTAAGGCGCCACTGGGTTACATGAATGAACCCGATCCCGTTACCGGTAAAAGAAAAATTGTTCTGGAACCGGAAAAATCCTTCCAGGTTCGGCGAGTGTTCGAAGAATACGGCACCGGTGGCAAATCAATCCGCGAGGTGGCGGCCCTTGCCAAAAAATGGGGGCTCACTGGTTACAAGGGACGGCCACTCACGACAAGCCTTGTTCACGCGCTCATTCAGAACCCCTTTTACTACGGTGCCATGCGGGTAAAGGGGGAAGTATTCCCCGCCATCCACGAGCCGCTTATTTCTCAGGAGCTTTTCGACCGCTGTCAGGAGATTCGGCTTGGCTGGAAGAAAAAACCGTTCAAATATTCCGACAAGCCCTTCGGGGCCTCATCAAATGCGCCCACTGTGGTTGCACCATCACCAGCGATTTGAAGAAGGGGAAATACGTTTATCTTTTCTGCACCAAATACAGAGGCTCCTGTGCCAACCATCGTATTCGGGAAGAAGTCGTCGTGGAGCAAGTTCGAGACATCTTCAAAAGTTTCCAACTTCCTGAAAATGTCCTCGATGCAATCAAAAATCATCTCAGCGCCTCAGCCAACTCCAAAAAAGTTTATCACGAAGAGGCCATTGCCCGGATCCGTCGGGATTACGACCTGATCCAGAAGAAACTCGATGCCCTGCTCGATATGCGCCTCGAAGGGAGTATTACACGGGATGAATACGACAAAAAGTGCACGCAGTTGAAGGAGCGGCAGTACGCGTTGAACGCGGAATTATCAGCCCATACCAAGGCCGACGAAAGCTTTAATATCACCGTCTCCACCTTGCTAGACTTGGCCTCGCGAGCCTACGATTTATTCGAGAGTTCGAAAGTCGCCCAAAAGCGGGCTCTCATCAACTTCACACTTTCGAACCTGCGCTTAAACGGCGCAACCCTTGAATATGAAAAGAAGAAGCCGCTCTCCCTGTTCGGAAAAACGGCTTCTTGTTCTGAAATGCTCCGCGGACAGGACTCGAACCTGTGACCCGGTGATTAACAGTCACCTGCTCTACCAACTGAGCTACCGCGGAATTTCGACCGGCGGGTGTCTGGCGTTGTTCCCCCCGGTGCGAGGGGTCCTGGTAGTGAATTTCGCGGCCGGTGTCAATTTCGAAGCCGTAGTGTGTGATTCGGCGTCGAGTGGGGGAGTGGGGCGTTGGGGTTGCGGGTTGAGGTCGTTGAGGGTTAAGCCATGGATGATGAATTGTCGCATCGATCCGGCTCGCGAAATGGCCCGGGGGCAGTTGGCGTGGCTGTTGGTGAGTAGTGGGGTGTCGGATTTGGGGGATTGGTTGTCGCTCGTGGCGTTGATGGTTCTTGGTTACGAGCGGACGGGGTCGGCGTTTGGGATGAGTACGATTCTGTTGGTCCGTTCGCTGCCGACATTGCTCTGCGGGGTCGTGGCCGGTCGGGCGGCGGATCGGTATTGTCGGCGGCGCATTATGGTAGTGGCCAACGCCGTGCGCAGTCTTGGGATCAGTGTCCTCTTTTTTACGCAAGCGATGCCGGTGGTGTATGTCGTGACTGGCGTGGTGGCGGCGGCCGGGGTGTTTTTTCGGCCGGCGCTGGACGCGGCGGTACCGAACTGCGTGGCGCCGGAGCGGCTGCTGCGCGTGAATGCGTGGTTGGGGGCGGGGCGGATGGCGGCGATGGTGCTGGGGCCGGCAGTTGCGTCGTTCTGTATTGCGGCGTTTGGTGTGGGGACGACGTTTCTGTTGGATGGGATTTCGTTCGCATGTTTCGGGCTCGTGCTTGCGCTGATCCGCTTTCCGTCGCGGCGCGCGTCGGTCGGTGCAAGTGCGGCGCAGGGAATGGCGAAATGTGGGGCGGGGTGGCGAGCGTGGTGCGCGAATCGAGTTGTCTTGGATTTCCTCGTGATGTCGGCCGTGGCGTTTGCGGCGATGGGGGCGTTGGGGACACTGGAGTTGGTTTTCTGTGTGCGCGTGCTGCACGTCGATGCGCATACGTATGGTGGCTTAGTGGCCGTTGCCGGATGCGGCGCGGTCGTGACGACGCTGCTGTTGCGGCGACTGGCGCCGCAGCGGGCCGCGATCTGGTACTCGGTGGGCATCGCGTTGTTTGGGGCAGGCATCCTCGGCTTCAGTCTGCAGACCGTGTTGTGGGCGACATTGCCGTTTCTGCTGTTGGAAGGGGCCGGAGAGGCCATGTGGAATGTGGCCGGGCGGACGGCGATACAATTGCAGATCGACGACGTGCAGCGCGGATGGGCGATGTCGATCTGCAATATGGTGGAGCGGAGCGGCATTTTGTTCGGGATGATACTCGCGGGCGTGTTGGCTGAACGAGTGGCCGTGCAGTCGCTGTTGACGGCAGCGGGGATCGTGGTGCTGCTGATGTGTGTTTGGCGTCTGGGGTTTCGCATGCGCGCGTGAGGATTTATTGATCGATGGCGGCGAGGGCAATGCTTACCGGGTAAGCATCGTCAATCGGTATCTGGAGTGGCGGGGGCGCGGCGGGGTCTCGGGATTTTCCTTTGGTTTTTCGCTGTGTGTGTTAGGGACGCCGCACTATGCCTCATTCCTTGCCCACGGAGCACGCGGTTCCGACGACGCAGCAGACCTTTGCGGAATTGGGGGTCTCCGGGCCGATCTTGAGTTGTCTCGACAATGTGAATTTCGTCCATCCGACGCCGATTCAGGCGGCCGTGATTCCGACCGCGTTGCAAGGAAAGGACGTGATCGGTTGCGCGCAGACGGGGACGGGAAAAACGGCTGCATTCGCGATTCCGCTGGCGGAGCGGTTAGGCCACGGCGATCATGTGCGCGGATTAATTCTCTGTCCGACGCGTGAATTGGCCATGCAGACGCAGGCGTTCTTGGAGTTGTTCGGGGAAAATCATCACCTGACGTCCGTGGTCTTGATCGGTGGCGTCAAGATCGGCCCGCAGCTGCGGGCCTTGCAACAGCGGCCCGATATTGTCGTCGCGACGCCGGGCCGCTTGTTTGATCACTTGGAGCGGAAGTCGGTGCGGTTGGAGCGCGTCACGGAGTTGGTGTTCGACGAAGCGGATCGGATGCTCGACATGGGATTCCTGCCGCAAATCGAAGCGATCATGCGGCATGTGCCGAAGACGCGGCACACGATGATGTTTTCGGCCACGATGCCGTCGTCGGTGGAGCGGATGGCGCATCGGTATTTGCACGAGCCGCAAAAGATCATGATCGCGCCGTCCGGCACGGCGGCGGCGGGAATTGAACATCGGCTCTATTTGGTCGATCCGCTGCACAAGTTGAAGGCCATGGTCGCGCTGCTGAATGAAGTGCCGGGGAGCACGCTCGTTTTTGTGCGGATGCGGAACGATGTCGATTGGATGGCGCGGGCGCTCAGTGTGCAAGCCGGAGTGACGGCGGAGCGCATGCACGCCGATCGGAATCAGAACGAACGCGAGGCGGCGTTGGCCGCGTTCCGCGAAGGCAACGTGCGCGTCTTGGTGGCCACGGATTTGGCTGCGCGCGGGCTCGATGTGCCGGAGATCGCGCATGTCGTGCAGTACGACTTGCCGGAGCAAGCGGAGGATTACATTCACCGCGCCGGTCGCACGGCGCGTTTCGCGTCGAAAGGAATTGCGTCGGCGATTGCCACGTGGATGGATAAAGTGAAGATCGGGGACATTGAGCGGCTGTTGGGCAATCCGCTGCCGCGTTGTACATTGTCGACGATTCCCGCCTGGATCGACGCCCCGGCCAAGTCGATCGCGCGTCTCCGGCCGCGGATGCGTCGTCGCTAATATGAGCGATTTCTTTTTGTTAGCCCTCTTTCAATTGTTCTGGGCGTCGTCGTACACGGCGATGAAACTGGCGCTCGGCGAAATGCCGTTGGGGCTGGTGCTGATCTTTCGTTACGGGATGGCCGCGTTGGTGTTGTGGCCGCTGGCGCTGCGGAGCGGCGGCGGGTGGCGGTTTTCAATCCGCGATGCAGCTATCATCGTGCTCGTCGGCGTGCTCGATTTCGCGCTGTCGCCGTTTCTGCAATTGCGCGCGGTGCAGCTCACGTTCACCAGCGATGTGGCAGTGCTGGTGGCGTTCGAACCGATGTTGACGGCGTTGCTTGCGGTCATGGTGCTGCGCGAACGGTTGGCGCGGCCCACGTTAGTGGCGTTTGCGGTGGCCACATTGGGGATGTTGTTGATGTCGGACTTAGCATTCACGACGGACGGGCTCTCGGGTGGCCTGCGCTTGTATGGCAACGTGCTCTTTCTGCTCAGCCTCTGTTGCGAAGCGCTTTATTCGGTGTCGAGCCGTTTTCTGAGTCAGCAACATTCGCCGTATCGACTCTCGTGTCTGATGATGTCGGCGGGAGCGGTGGCGAATCTGTTGGCGCACCACGACGCGTTGACGCATGCGCAGGTGGCGGCGATTGGGCCGACCGGGTGGGGGATGGTGCTCTTCTTGGCGCTCGGCTGTTCGGCGCTCGGCTATGCCGGTTGGTGTGTGTTGTTGCGGCGGATGCCGGTCAATCAGATTACGTTGTCGTTATTCCTGCAGCCAATTTTCGGCGGACTCGTCTCGTATGTTGTGCTACGAGAAGTGCCGAGCGTGCGCACGTTCAGCGGTGCGGCGCTGATTTTCGCCACGCTGCTGGCGTGGCTGCTGTGGCATCTGCGAAGTCGAAGAAACGAGCGGATCTATGCAACCGAAACGGCGCGTCGTGCGAAGAGCGGCTGCTGATATCGTGTTGGTCACGGTGCAAGGGCCGGATGGTCCGGGCATTACGGCCGCATTGACTGAAGTGATCGCGAAATTTCCGAGCGCGCGGCTGCTCGACATCGAGCAAACGGTGGTGCATCGGAAATTGTTGCTCAGTTTGTTACTGGGATTTGATGGGGCTGTCGAACATGGCGCCGTGCTGAAGGAGTTGCTGTTCGCGGCGCAGGGGCTGGGCGTGCAGTTATCGTTCGATGTCTTCGATCCGCGTTGGATGCAGCCGGCAGTCGATTATCAATACGCCGTGACGTGTCTTGGGGCTGAAGTGGGGGCCGTCCCGCTGTCGCGCATTGCGCGGGCGTTGGCGGCGCGTCGTGTGAACATCGACAAGATCGGCAAACTCACGGTGCAAAATTTGAGTTGTGTCGAACTGCTGGTGCACGCCGATCGCGCGTTGGATCATCGGCAATTGAGTCGGGAGTTGTTGGGATTGGCGACGGCGCTGGAAATCGATATCGCGGTGCAGCCGGCCGATTGGTTGCGGCGCGCGAAGCGTTTGATCGCGCTCGATATGGATTCGACGCTCATTCAAACGGAAGTGATCGACGAACTAGGGCGCGAAGCGGGCGTGGAGCGGAAGATGCAAGCGATCACGACGCGCGCGATGCAAGGGCGGGTGCCGTTCCGCGAAGCGCTGGCCGAACGAGTGCGCTTGTTGCGTGGGGTGCGGGTCGCGGCGCTGGATCGCGTGTATCGCCGCATTCGGCTGATGCCGGGTGCGGAGCGACTGATCCGCGTGCTCAAACATCTCGGGTTTCGCACCGCGTTGATTAGTGGTGGGTTCACGTATTTCACGGAGCGACTGCAACATCGTTTAGGTTTCGATTATGCGTTCGCCAATACGTTGGAACTGCGGAACGGGGCGTTAACTGGGCGCGTGTTGGGGGAAATCGTCGATGGCGAGCGGAAGGCGTTGTTGCTCACGACGATCGCCCAAGGCGAGGGGATTGCGCTCGATCAGGTCGTGGCGTTGGGCGACGGCGCGAATGACTTGCCGATGCTGGCGCGCGCGGGGCTCGGCATTGCGTTTCATGCGCATGAGCGAGTACGGAGGCAGGCGGCGCATGGGATTTCGGCGCGGCATGGGCTCGATACGATTCTCTACCTGCTCGGTATTTCGGATAAAGATCTCGCGGGCCTGAAAATTTGAAATTTGTGCAGGTCTTCCTTGTTTTTATGTGGCGTTTTCGCTAAACGCCGCCCCGTGGAACGTCAGGAAAAAGTGATCACGTCGTACGCACGCATGGCGTCGGTCTATGATCGGCGTTTTCGCGGCTATATCGCGCGCACCATCTCGACTGCGCTGGAGATGCTGCAGCTTACCGGGACCGAACGCATTCTTGATGTCGCGTGCGGTACCGGCGAATTGGAACGGCGCATTCTGGAAGTCCATCCGCAACAACCGATTTGGGGAATCGATCTCACCGAAGAGATGCTCGTTGCGGCACGGGAAAAATTGGGTGAGGTGCCGAATATTCAGTGGGAACGGGCGGACAGTCGCTACTTGCCGTTCCCGGATGCGCATTTCGATATTGTCGTCACGTTGAGCGCGTTTCATTACATGCGGGAGCCGCAGCGCGTGGTGAACGAATTCGCACGTGTAGTGCGACCGGGCGGGCGGGTCGTGGTCCTCGATTGGTGTCGCGACTTCCTCTTTGCGCAACTCTATCACCTGATGCGGAAGGTCTTCTTCCCGCAACATTATCGCGTCTATCATCTGGCCGAAATGCAACAACTGATGCGCGACGCCGGCCTGACGCCAGCGGACTATCGGCAGTTTACGGTGTTGGGGATGTGGAAGATGATGTGTGTCGAGGGGAAGAAAGCGGCGGGCTGTTGAAAAAGGCCCGCGTCAGAATACTGCAGTCATTTCCCCAATAAAATTTTCAACCCCATCGCCACCAAGAGGGCGCCGAAGGCGCGGCGGAGGGTGGGGCCGTGGACGTAGTGGGCGAGTGTGGCGCCGCCGTAGCCGCCGAAGAAGAAGCCGATTGCGATGCCGATCGCGGCCGACCAATGGACGTGACCTTGTTGCCAATATTTCATCGCGGCGAGCAGCCCGATTGGAAATAGCAGTGCGACGAGCGTGGTGCCCTGGGCGAGGTGTTGAGAGAAGTGAAACAATCCGGTCAGCAGCGGGATCAGGATGATCGCGCCGCCGATGCCGAAGAAGCCGCCGGCGATGCCGGCGATGATGCCGATCGCAATGAAACTGATGAGGTGCATGCGCTCCCCCTCACCCTGCCCTCTCCCCAACGGGGAGAGGGGGGCATTATCCTAATTCAAACCGCAATTCCTGTTGCGGCCAAATGACGCGCAGTAACAGGTGGCGCGGACGCGCGGCGGAGACGTAGCCCCACGCGAGCGCGAGTTTTTCGAGTTGGATCTCCGGCCGGGTCTTGCCGGATCGTCCGACCACGATTTCCGCGGCGCCGAGATCGTAGGCCGCTTTGGCAATCGCGTACACGGGATCGCTGGCGGGTACGATCAACGGTGTGACGTGGACGCCGTATTTCTCCGCCGCGGCGACGACGTTGGTAATGAGCAGCTGCTCGTCGGTGGGAAGCGCTTCCGCTTCTTTGCCCGGTGCCGGCGTCTTGCGCACCGCCATCACGACCAAGTCTGTTTGTTTCGGATCGATCCGTTCCAAGGTGCGGCGCAAATGCGTGAGGTTGTTCGGGTCGCGGACGCCGACCAAGATGCGATACTCATGCGTGAGTCCACACGTCTCGGCCGTCGCGGTTGGTTCGAAACTCAGGTTGACTTGTTCCAAGTGATCGCCGGCGAGTTTGGTCTTGCGACGATTGTAACGTTCCGTGAGTTGGAACGTCAGGAAGAAGAGGCCAGTGAAGAGGATGCCGAACTTGGTGGCCGTGGTTTTGGTGAGCAGATTGGCGGCGGAGAGGAGGAAGAGGTACAGGAAGGTCAGTGCCAACCCGATGGGCATATGTACGCGGCCGAACGTGAAGTTGAACGGCGCACGAAAGTCGCGCGGCGAGTGATCGCGCCAGCGCAGCACCAGCGTGGCGAGCGCGATCGAGGTCATGCTCCATAGCACGCCGAACGCGTAGGCCTCGCCAATCAGGACGACATCGCCGCGCGAGGCGAAGACGATGCCGATCTGCAACAACGCAAAAATATGGACGATCCGCGATGTGGTGCCGAATCGACGATGCAGCACGCGGACCCAGCCGGGCAGAATGCCGTCTTCGGCGAGTCGCCCCATGATCCCGTTGGCGCCGACCAATGCGGTGTTGACCGCGCCGGCTAACAGCAGCACGCCGACCAGCACGACAAAGGCCTGGATGCCTAACTTGATGAACGACGGAGCGGCCAAATGCATCGCGAGGCCGCTCAGCAAGTTGTCCCGGTATTGCGGGCGAATTTCATCCGGAATCAGTATGACAGCGAAGAGAGAAATGACGCCGGTGAGGAGAAAACTGAAAATGAAGATGCCGTAAGCCGCTTTCCGCAGATTCGCCACTTTCGGCGCGGCGATCTCGCGATAGATTTGGGCCAGCGTTTCCTCGCCGCTCATCGCGAGGACCGAATGGCCGAGCGCGATCACGACACCGACGACGCCGATCGTGCGGACCCACGAAATGCCCTGCAGCCAGCCCAGGGCCTTGTCGTGCATCACCGGTGTGAATGGCGGGAGCGGTACGGGATGCAGCAGATACGTGACGATGCTCCAGCCCAGGAGCAGCACGACCATCACGGCCGTGAGTTGCACGATCCGCAACGCCTTGCCGCTGCTCTCTTCGACGCCGATCACATTCTTGCGCCAGAAATACATGATGATCAATGTCCCGACGACCATCACGCCCCATTCCGGAAGTTGGATGTAGCCGTAGCCGGTATGGCGGGCCGTTTCGTTCAGGAAGTGGACGAGATATTGTCCGGCCGAGACGGCGCTGATCGGGCCCGTCAGCACGAAGTCGAACAGTAATGCGGCTACGGCGATCTTGGCCGTGGTCTTGCCCATCGCGGCCTTCACCACGCGATACACGCCGCCACGTACGAACATGGTGGACGATTCCATGAAGACCCAACGGACCGGCATGGAGCAGAGCATGATGCCTAAGACGAACCACGGCGCGGCCTTGCCGACCATCTCTTCGGCGATCCCGCAGGCGTAGTACGCGGACGAGGAGAGGTCGCAGAGGACGATCGCGGCGGCGCGCCAGTGGGAGATGAACGTCAGCATTGCGGTCGTGACGACGACGGCCGTGGTTGCGCGGTGGAGCTGGGACGGTTGGTTGGGGTCGGCGTCGTTCACGGGCGTGGGGGATGCAGCGAATCTTCGCGCAACGCGCAATTTTGGACTTCGTGTGCCTCGCGTTCGTAGCGTTGCAGCAGCGCGAAGACCGACTGCGGATTGGGAGCGCTCGCCACTTCGGCGACGCGGTCCCGCGTGTGGAAAATGGTCGAGATCCAGGCCAGCAGTTTCAGGTGGCGACCGAAATCCGCTTCTGCCAATGGCGAGAGAAAGAGGGTCACGACGTGGACCCGAGTCGGTTGTCCGTCGAACTCTTCCAGGATCCCGGATGGGTGGACGCCCAGGACCATCTTGACGTCTTCAATCCCTTCATAGCGCGCGTGCGGCACCGCGACGCCGATCGGGAGAAACGTGGAGCCGACGCGTTCCCGTGCCATAATTGCATCGAGGACTTTCTTCGACGACTTCAAGTCGTGCGCCGTGGTCAGGTGTTCCGCGAGCGTGGTTAACACTTTGGCCTTCGTCTCGCCGGTCATCGGGCACAGGATGAGGTTCGGAGTCAGACAGTGACACAGCAGCATGGGATCGCCCTTCGCTTGCCGGTCGGTGGCCGTTCCAGCGCGGCGCCGAAAAGCAAAGGCCAGAGACTCGCTCTGGCCAGAGTTATCAAGCAGGGCCTCGGTAGCATGGCGGGAGGGGGGGTGTCAAACGGTCCCGAAGAAGACGCTGCGTTTCCCAGTTGCCCGGGGTAGGGGATCGCGCTATGGGGGGCGGGCACGTGGAGAGCACGTGCGATCACGAAGGCAGTTAGGGTCTTACGCGATTCGCTGCGGCCGAACCCCGCCAGGCCCGGAAGGGAGCAACGGTCCCCGTCGGCAATGTGCTGTGAGGGTGCCCTGACTGCCTTTGTGATCTGAGCGATCCGCAACCACTTATCTAAACTATGCATCTCGCCCTCGCACGGAAATATCGGCCGCAGACGTTTGCGGATGTGGTCGGGCAGGAGCATGTCACCCGCACGTTGCAAAATGCGCTGACCGGGGGGCGACTGCACCACGCGTACCTGTTTTGTGGGGCGCGGGGCGTAGGCAAGACCACCGTCGCACGCTTGTTGGCCAAGGCCGTGAATTGCGCGGGACGGGGTGAGAGCGCGGAACCGTGCAACACCTGTCCCAGTTGTCTGAATATCACCGACGGGCGCTCGCTGGATGTGCAAGAAATCGACGGCGCGTCCAACACCGGCGTCGACGACGTCCGCGAGATTCGCGAATTCCTCAAATACCTCCCGGCTGGGGATCATTATAAAATTTACGTCATCGACGAAGTCCACATGTTGTCGACTGCGGCGTTCAACGCATTGCTGAAGACGTTGGAAGAGCCGCCGCCGCATGCGCTGTTTGTCTTTGCGACCACGGAACCACAAAGGATCCCGGCCACGATTTTGTCGCGTTGCCAGCGCTACGACTTCCGCCGCGTGAGCGGGCAACGGATCGTCGAAACACTGCGCACGCTCGCACAGCGCGAGGGCTACACGGTGGAGCCGGAAGTCTTGCAACTCCTCGCCATTGAGTCGGAAGGAAGTTTGCGCGACGCCGAATCGCTGCTCGATCAAGCGGTCGCGTTCGCCGGCACGGTCGTGACGGTCGATCAACTGCGCGCGTTGCTCGGTTTCACCGATCGCACCACGTTGCGGAATTTTGTCGAAGCGATTGCCGCGCGGGATGCCGCCACGGTGTTGGAACGATTGGAAGCGGTCTACCAAGCAGGTGGCAATGTGGGGCGGTTGGTCTTGGAGCTCTTGGAACAATTCCGACACCTCTGGGTGATCGCCTCGTGCGGGAAGGCACCGACGCCCGAAAGTCTGCCGCAGGATGATCTGGCGTTTTTGGAAGCCACGGCGAAGCGCTTTACCGTCGCAGAGTGGCAACAGTGGTTTACGTTACTGTATCACGGGATCGAAGAAATCAATCGCAGTCGCTGGCCGAAATTGGCGATGGAGGCGTTGTTGCTCCGCTTGGTGCAAGTGGAACCGGTAACGGCCGTCGGCGCATTGATCGAGCAGGTCGAGCGACTGTTGCAATCGCCGGTGCCACAGGCGCTGGCTCGTACACCAGTGCAGCCCACAAAATCGGCGATGCTACCCGTCGCGCCCCAGCCACTAGTCCCCAGCCGCCAGCCCCCAACTATCACCCCTCCGCCCCCAGTCACCAGTCACCAGCCACCAGTCACATCCCTTTGGTCCACGTGTTTCGAGTGGCTCCAAGCGAATCGGCCGCAGCTGGCGTCGATCCTGGAACACGGCACGATCACGCGGGCCGATGCGGATGCGGTGGAAATCGAGTTCCCGAAGGACTCCGTGTATGTCGAGATGTTGAAGGAACCGCGACGGTTGGATCAATTTACGGCCGTCTTGCAGCAACGTCTCGGTCCTCAGTGCCAATTGCGAGTGCGGCAGGCGGAGGGCCCGTCGTCGGAAGAGCGGCGTACAGCGCAAGTCGCGGCGCGTACGCAACATCAACGCGCTGCGACTGAAGCGGCGTTGAAGAATCCGTTAGTGCAAGAGGCCGCGCGGATCCTGGGTGCCGAAGTGAAAGAAGTGAAGGTCCTGTCGTAATGCCCACGCCGATCGACCAGCTCGCCCATGCGTTTGCCAAATTGCCGGGGATCGGGCAGAAGACCGCGCTGCGGCTCGCGTTCTACGTGATCCGCAGCGAAGCGGCCTACGCGCACGAGCTGGCGCAGGCCTTACTGCGTGTCAAAGAGGCGATGCAGCTCTGCTCCATCTGTTTGGCGCCGTCGCCGCAAAGCCCGTGCGCGCTGTGCCTCGATCCGCGCCGCGATCACGAACGGATCTGCGTTGTCGAGGAGCCGGCGGATGTCGGCGCGATCGAACGGAGCGGCGCGTATCGCGGACTGTATCATATCTTACACGGCGTCTTGTCGCCGCTCGATGGGATCGCGCCGGAGGACTTGCGGCTCGGCGAATTGTTGACACGCTTGCGGGCCGGACCGGTTGCCGAAGTGATCTTGGCGATGAATCCGACCGTGGAAGGCGATGCGACGGCCACGTATGTGGCGCAGCTGCTGCGCCCGTTCAATTGCCGGCTAACCCGCATCGCCAGCGGTATTCCGCTCGGCGCCGAGGTCGAATATATCGATCCACAAACGTTAGCGGTCGCGCTGAACGACCGCCGCGCGATCGCGTAATGGCCGGATCGAGGCACCAAGACCATTGACAACCATTTCCGCCCTGCTACGCTTTCGCCATGTCATTCATCAACGAGCAGCAAAAAGAGATTAATTGCAAAGTCGTCTATTTCGGTCCCGCATTAGGCGGCAAGACGACGACCCTCCGCGCGGTGTACCGCAACGTGCACAGCGGCAAAGGCGCGGATCCGATCGCGATCGGCAACGACGACGATCGCACGCTGTTCTTCGATTTCGTCCCGCTTCATTTGGGCAAGATCAAAGACTATACGATCCGTCTCCACCTTTACACCATCCCCGGCCAAGCGGCCTACGATGCCCAACGCAAGCTGATCGCCAAAGGAACGGACGGCGTAGTCTTTGTGGCGGATTCGCAGATTCAGCGAATGGAAGCGAACTTGGCCAGTCTGCATGAATTGCAAAAAATCCTCGCCGTCGATGGCATCGCGCTGGAAGAATTTCCGATGATCATCCAATATAACAAACGCGATCTGCCGCAGGCTGCGCCGTTGGCCGAACTCCGCGAGGTGTTGAATCCGTCGAAGGTGCCGGATTTCGAAACGGTGGCCACGAAACACGAAGGCATTCTGGACGCGCTGAAGGCCATCACCGCGCGCGTATTGCACGATTTGAAAACGCATCGGGCCGATTAACGCGTCGGGACTTTTTTCCAATCTTCGAGAAATTTCGCTAAGCCGGCATCGGTGAGGGGGTGCTTCGGCAATTGGGCCAAGACCGACCACGGAATCGTGCAGACGTGGGCGCCGAGCAGTGCCGCGTCGCGCACATGCACGGGATTGCGCACGCTGGCGACCAACACTTTGGTGGCGAAGTCGTAGTTTTTGTAAATCGTCACGATCTCGCGGATGAGTTGCATCCCTTCGGTGGCGGCGTCGTCGAGTCGGCCGATGAACGGGCTGATGTAGGTCGCACCGGCCTTTGCGGCGAGCAAGGCTTGTGTCGCGGAGAAGCACAACGTGACGTTGGTTTTGATGCCTTCGCTGGCGAGCCGTTTGACGGCCACCAATCCCGCCGGAATCAGCGGGATTTTCACGACGACGTTTTGTCCCAATTCCGTCAGCGTGCGCGCCTCGCGGATCATCGTGTCGGTTTCAGTGCCGATGACTTCCAGGCTGACCGGCCCGCGGACTTCGGTCAAAATTTCTTTTACAACGCTGAGAAAATCGCGTCCGGTCTTCGCGACCAGTGACGGATTCGTGGTTAATCCATCCAGACAGCCCATTGCGTTGGCTTGGCGAATTTCGTTGATGTCGGCGGAGTCTAGGAAGAATTGCATATTAAGGCCTCCAAGAGGTGGTGGGCCGTCCGGCCGAGGCGCGGATGCAGCCAGTTAGGGTCGATGTCGCAGAGCGGCTCTAGCACAAAGCGGCGTTTGTGCAACTCCGGATGTGGCAGCGTCAGGCCGGGGATGTCCACACAGCGCGTGTTGTAGGCCAAGAGGTCCAGATCGAGCGTGCGCGGGCCCCAACGAAGTGCGATGTCACGGCGCGGTCGTCCTGCGTCGCGTTCCAATTGGTGACAGACGGCGAGTAATTCCGCAGGCTCCAACGTGGTGCGTATTTGTACCACGCCGTTCAGGTACGCAGGCTGGGGATCGTGCGGCGGCAGCGTCAACGCAGCGTATTCTCGCCACGTCGACTGTGCGAGCACGGCGATGGCCGGATATGCGCGCAGTCCGTCGATCGCCTGCGTACCAAACGCGAGGCGATCTCCAAGGTTGGAGCCGATGGCGATGAAGGCCAGCGCGCTCACACGAATTTCGCCAATCGCGCGACGGCTTCGTCGAGCTGTGACTCCGGAACCGTGAGCGGAAAGCGGACGAAGCCTTCGCCAGCCACGCCGAAACCGATCCCAGGAGTGAGGATCACGCCGGTGGTTTCCATGAGGCGAGTCACGAAGGCCATTGAGTCTTCCTCGGTCGGGACGCGCGTCCAGACGTAGAACGAAGCTTGCGGCGGTTCCACGGCCCAACCGAGGCCGCGCAGTCCGGCAACTAATCGATCGCGGCGCCGTTGGTATTGGGCGCGAATCTCATGCACGCATCCGGCCGCTGTGGTCAGGGCCGTCACGCCGGCGTGCTGTATCGCAGTAAAGCATCCCGAATCGAGATTGGTCTTCAACTTGGCCAGACCTTGCACCAACGCTGCGTTGCCGACCGCCCAACCGAGGCGCCATCCGGTCATGTTGAAGGTCTTCGAGAGGCTATGAAATTCGATCGCCACGTCGCGCGCGCCGGGAACGGAAAAAATCGATGGTGGCCGCACGCCGTCGAAGAAGATTTCCAGATACGCCGCATCGTGGGCGATGATCAACCGGTGTCGTTGGGCGAAGGCCACGGCCTCGGCAAAGAACGCGCGGGTCGCGCAGGCGCCGGTCGGATTGTTCGGATAATTCAAAAAGAGTAAGCGGGCGCGACGCAACACATCCGTGGGGATGGCGTTTAAATCGGGGAGAAAGCCGCGTTCCGGCAGGAGCGGCACAAAATACGGGACGCCGCCGGCGAAAATGGTGCTGGAGGCGTAGACCGGATAGCCAGGATCGGGGACTAGCACGACGTCGCCGGGATTGATGAAGGCCCATGGAAAATGGGCGATTCCTTCTTTGCTGCCGATGAGGGCGAGGCATTCGGTGTCCGGAGAGAACGCAATGTCGTAATGGCGCGCCATCCAGTCGCACGCGGCTTCGCGGAACGCGCGGGCGCCTTGGTAACTGGGATAGACGTGCGTGGCGACGTCGTGGATGGCGGTCTGCATCGCCGCGACGATGGCCGGTGGTGTCGGTTGATCCGGATCGGCGATGCTTAAACTGATCAGATCCATGCCTTTGGCTTGGAGCGCGGATTTTTTCGCGTCGAGTTCGGCGAAGAGGTACGGCGGCAATTGTTGCAGCCGTTCGGCGGTGGCAAACGGTGTGTTGTTCTTCATGCATCCTCCCGTTCCGGATGTCGGACCGATGTCAGGCCCAATACGTGGTCCATCCCGTACCAGCCCGCTGGTCGCCCGACCGCCCACGCCGCTGCGCCCACGGCCCCGTCCGCAAACACGGCGCGCGACTTGGCGTGGTGCGTGAGCGTGAGCGTCTCGCCTGCGGTGTCGAAGCGGATGCAGTGATCGCCGACCACTTCGCCGTTGCGGTGGGAGACGACCGAAATGGCCTCGCGCGGCCGTCCCGTAGCCAGACTGACGACTTCATGGAGGCGCTTCGCGGTCCCACTCGGCGCGTCCTTTTTATGGATATGATGGGTCTCTTCGATTTCGATCGCCGGCGACGCGCCCCACGCCGCACCCGCAGCGCTCGCGAGGTGCCACAGCAGATTGACGCCGACGCTGAAGTTCGGACTATAGACAATCGCAATCCGCGCCGCGCAGGTCCGCAGATGGGCCGTGATGTCGCCACTCAATCCCGTCGTGCCGACCACGAGTGGGACGCCGGCCTCTGCGGCCCAACTCGCGTGTTGGAACGTGGCCTCGGGAGTCGTGAAATCGATCAGGACGTCGGCCGCGTCTCGGAATGCGTGCAGATCCGCGCTCAGTGCGACGCCGCATGGCGCTAAGCCGAGCAACTCCGTGGCGTCGCGTCCGAGTAGTGGCGAATCAGCGCGCACGGTCGCCCCGCAGAGGCGAAAGCGCGCGTCACGCGCCACGGCCCGGACCAGCTCCCGCCCCAACCGGCCCCCAGCCCCCACAATGACGATTCGGATCATGCCACCGCTTCTAGAAGGACAACGGGCCAGGGTCAAGTGGGCAACGGGATGGCGGAGGCCCGCAATTTTCTTTTGTCGATTAGGGGAAAGGTGGCTAGTATGCCCCTATGAAGAAAGCGATTCGGTGGCGGCAACGGTTTGAAAATCTGCAACAGGCGCATGCCCAATTGCGCAGAGGGCTCGCCATCGCGGCGCCGAATGACATCGAGAAACAAGGCATCATTCAAAGTTTCGAATTTACGTTCGAGCTCGCGTGGAAGACGCTGAAGGATTACTTGGAGAGTCAAAATGTGGCGGCGCAATTTCCGCGGGAAGTCATTAAAGAGGCGTTTCATTATGGTGTCGTGCGCAGCGGGGACGTCTGGATGGACATGTTGGAAAAACGCAATCTGATGACACACACGTACGATGAGGGCGCGGCCAGTGCTGCGTTGCAGCTGATTCGCCACCCCTATGCGGCGGCCTTGCAAGAAGCGATCGATTTTTTGGCCGGGAAGCTAGCGTCGTGAATCCGTGGGGACTGAAACCGCATGAGCTCGCATCCGTGCGCGCGACGTTGGCGCGATTTCCGGAAATTCGCGAGGCCAGAATTTTCGGCTCCCGGGCCATGGGGAATTTCAAGACCGGGTCGGATGTCGATTTGGCGCTCTACGGAACCGGTCCGCTGGCCTGTGTCACGCGTATCAGCACGCTGCTGAATCAAGAACTTCCACTCCCGTATTATTTCGATGTCATCGATTACGCGAGCATCAGTAACGCCGCACTACGCGCCCACATCGATGCGTTCGGAGTGTCGTGTTACGTGCACGTGGTTCCCTGAGGACTTTATTTTATTATGCGACAAAACTTGCGCCAGGCATGGGCATTGAAGGCCTTTGTGGGGCACTTAGACGGGCTCGGCAATGCAAGCGGGCTTGGAGGATGGGGGAAAAATTGGCAAAAAATGTAAGGAAATCAACGGCCGCATTTTAATAGTCGCAGAGCGTAAAATTCAGGCCAATGTTTTCAACGGGTTAGACATGGCCAATCCGTGCGTAGCGCTGCTCTTACTTTTCTTAGCAACATCCTGCGGTCGCAGCCGATAAAGAGGTAAGGGTTGGTGTGCCCGCGGTTGGGGCATGGGATGCTTTATTAAGGTGTCGGGTTATGGGTAAACCACCGGTGGGTCGGGGGCGTGCGGGCTATCCGAGCAACTTTTTGATCCCTTTCCGCAAGGGAGCTGGATTCGCTTCCGTGGGGACAGGTACCTTCAAATGCCCAAATGGCAGCTATTTGAAGGTACCTGTCCCCACTCAGATGCAGATAGCCGGGGGGGCGTTTGGCGGTGTGCCGCCCGGTGGGGCATCGTTTTCCGGTCTGCCGCGGTTTGGCAGCGCATCGCCGCTTTCGTATCCCCCACTCGGTTTCCCCAGTCCCCAGTCACTAGCCCCCAACCACGGCCTTCCCTTAGCGTTCACTGCTGCGACGAGCGGCGATGATGCTGCGGCCCGCAGGAGTCGCCCTGCCGCGTTGGTGCCGAATGAAGCGCCGGGCGTGAGTCCATCCGGGACGCGCGGACTTTCCGCCGCCGATGCCGGTGATGATCCGATCATGCTGTGGCTCGAACCGTTTGCGGCGCATCTGTACGACGCATATGCGCACGATCCGGCGTGGGTGAAGGACTTGATGCAGGGTGAGATCGCCGCAGCACAGGTGCTGGATGCGGCGGCTGTGGCGTGGGTGATGGAGATGCAAGGCTGGTCGGCGGCCGACACGTCGCTGCTCCCGATCATGCGCACGATGGCGGGACAGTTGGCGCAGGCGTATCGGCGGATCGCGGTGGGCAATGCGTACCGCCGGACGGTTGCGGCGCAACAGGCCGTTGTGGCGCATGCCCAAGTGGCGGTGGCAACGCGATTGTCGGAGGTCGAGGCCGATGCGCGGCGCACGCGCGACGCGGCTGCGGCAGCGGATGGGGAACGTGCAGCGGCGCAGACGCGCTGGGATGTGGAACGTGGATGGGCGACGGCGCGGACGGTGCAGGATCGCGCGGTCGCGGAATTCGTTGGGACCCACGGCGAGGCGTTGCGGGGGATGGTGGGCACACTGCAGGCGTTGGCGGCGCAAGGCAGTGGCTGGATGGACGCGTCCGCGCATCAGCAACTGGTCGCGATGACGGAGGCGTTAGCGCGCATTGGGGCGGTGGTGCCGGTAGAAGAGTCGGCGGATGCAGTGGGACCGGAGCCCCTTGGTGAACCTCCCCCTCACCCTACCCTCTCCCCAATGGGAGAGGGGGGAGATCTTGCGCGAGATGTGGTTGCCGAATCGCTCCGTTTGGTCTGCGAGGCCTTTCCGGGAACGGTCGTGACGCCGCGGTTGCGGGAGATCGCGGAGATTGTCGCGGCGAAGGATTTCTTTTGGGAGGAATTGCAGGCGCGTGCGTTGGTGGATTTGTTGAACGTCGCAGCGGACGTGGTGCACGAACACTCGGCCAAGTTTGGCGGTAAACCGCCTGCGTTGCCACTCTGGTTCTTGGCGGAAGTGGTCGGCGATATCGTACAGAGGGACTCCGTGTTGAATATTGAGATGGCCGATATTGCCGTGCGGGTGCGCTTTAGTGATTGGTTGCAAGGAAAATTTGGTCAAGCGGTTTCCGCGCTCTGTGGCTTGCCGGACACGTTATATGCGGCCGCGCTCGATCGATTCTTGGTGGCGCGATTGGATGTGTTCCGAAAAGGGATTAGCAGTCCGCTGGAGTGGTACGACGAAACTCTGCGCGAGATCAATCCGGCGTTGTGCTTAGGCGCAGCGGCGGGCGATGCGGCCGATGGGGAGGCTGCGCGGGATGGTCGGCAGGATGAATCCGAAGCAGTACCGGCGCCGGGTGTGGATGCAGCCGTCGAGGTGGATGCCGAAATTGTGGATAATGCCGACGCTGCGGAACGGCTGGCATCGATGGCTGAAGTACGTGCGGCGCTCGAGCAGTTAGAACTGTTACTGTTGAATCATCCGCGGCTGTTGCATCAGCTGCGTGCCGGATTGCAGCGCACGCGCGGTCTCCGGGGCAGCGTGGCCGATGCGTGGATCTTAGCCAATTTCCCGCCGCGCGCCCAAATCGGGCTCGATACGGTGCAACAGCTGATCGATCGCGCGCATCAGGCCGACGCGGCGTTGGCTCGCTTGGACGCGGCCCGCGAGACATTGCGACAAATGGTGCGCGCGCCATTCCTGGGGATGATGGTTCGTGAGGCGTTGCAACTTAATACGGACCTGGCCCGCAGCGGGGAGATGATTTCAGCCGTCGCGGAGTGGGTGCAGACCGCGGAGCCGAGCCTCGCCGCCACGCTCCCCGGCGCGCGAGATATCTTAGAGCGATTTCAAATTACGCGCGACATGCCGCCACAGACGTTGGTCGAGCGCTTTATCGGGGCGATCCAACTGTTCAGTGCCACATTCGGCGATGCCGCGTTGCGCACGGACGTCTGGGGAAGGTTCCCGCCGCAGCATTTAATTGCGGCCGTCGTGCGGGTGACGGAGCGCATACAGGCAGCGGATCCCGCGATGACGTTGCCGGAAGTCTTGGCGGCACTCCGGGAGTTGGAATCGGCCATTGCCCTGTTGGACTTGAAGCCTCCACCGATCGCTGAGGTCGAGGAAGACGTGATCAAGGACCTCGGCAGGACCTTGCTGGATGACCATCAGGTCGCAGCGCGGGACGTTGGTCATCTCGTCCAACGGCTCACGCGATTGCGGGATGATGGCTACGTGGAACGGGACTTGCGTGGGGAAGATCATGCGGGCGCGGTGGAGGCGTTGCAACGAGCGGCCGATGCGCTGAAAGAATGGGCGCTGCGCCAACAAGTACGGGTGCCGCTCGAAGCAGGCGTTGCGACGCTGACGCATGTGATTCGTGCGTATCTCCAAGATGGCATCGGCACGAACGTCGATCCGGTGTTCCGCGTGGGGGAGCGGCGCTTTAATGCGGCGGCCTGTGCGGACGCAGTGCGGAAACGTGTGCAGACCCATTTGCAGGCACAAGGACGCGAGGACGCGGAGCTCGACGGGCTGCTGTTACGACTGACGATCGACGACGTGATTGCGATCTTACGCGACAATGCCACTCAAATCGCCAAGACGGTCAAGGCGGTGCGGAAGCGTCCGATACCGACAGTGGTCGTGATGGCGGAAGACGCAACGCCGCTGGCGATGGCGGTTCGGGACGTTGGAGCCGTGCGGGGTGTTGGGAACGACGCTGCGGCAGCAGCTGCGGAAATCGGTGGCGCTGCTGCGGCGGAGATCGTGTCGGAAGAGGGCGCGGTCGATAGTGTCGCCGCGCCACTGGCGGGCAGCAGCGCGTTGGCGCCGGAAGCCACGGCCGATGTCGCTCAGCCGGACACCGGTGGGGTGACAACGGCGACGATCGCGCAACAACTCGCGGATCATTTGGGGATCGACCGCGGCGTGTGGCAAACGGCGCTGGATGGCGTGTTGGCGCGGGTGGAGGCCCTGTGGGCGGCGATCGATGCGCAGAGACGGACCGTCTATAACAACCATGCTTGGGGAGAATTGAATGGGACTGATCGGAGGCGGGTGCTGCGCAAGGCACAGCAGCCGTTGCTTCGTTGCTTGACCGATACTGTACTGCCTCCGGAACAGCATGCGTTGATCGTGGACGCCGTGGGCGCCGCGCTGGGTGATCCGGAGCGACTCATGGCCTTGCTCGGACTTTTCCTCGATATCACGATGCACAAGTTGGATTCGGGGCAAGTCGTACGACTCTTGCGACGGGTCCACGCCGCTCAGGCGCGCCATGGCGCACGAGTGGCTGGGGTCAATTTCTACGGACTGCTCCGTTCTCTTTATGTCCGGGGTGGGGGGCGTCCGCTCGGTCATGTCGCGGAAGAGGCGTTTGTCGATTTCGTGGCCGGTCAGGGTCGGACTGTAGTCTCGATCGGCGAGGGCCTTCCGGGCGAGGCGCGGAGTGCGGATTTTCTGCTCGACGCTCGCGAGGTCGTGGAGCTCAAGACGGTCTGGTGGACAGGGGATTGGCAAGATTTTGTGGGTCGGCTGGAATCCGTCTTGACACGAGACGCCGTGGCGCAACTCGAAGCGTCTCGTGTGGTTCTTGGATTGCCGGACGACACTCCGATCACGACCTGTTTTGTGGTGCCGGACTTGTTAGGTCCGACGCTGAGGGCCGCACTGAATCGAACGCTTACGGGAGATCAGTTGTCCACCAATACCAGATTGTTTCGGGCAGGGTTGCGGCAAATAGTCCAGTTTGCGGGTACGCGCCTCCGGTTACAGATCGGGCTGCTCTCCAGAGTGCTGGGCGATCTGACGGAAATACTTGAGATCCCTCCCTATGAGGCGCCACCTCCGCCCATTTCCATCGACGCTGCCTTGGCCGCCCAACTGACGGCTGCGACCGGGCTGACTGCGGAACAACTCATGGCGCCGAAAGTGGATGGAGTGCAGCATCCGTTGACGGCGTGGCTGGATGCCGTCGGGACGCAGGTGTTGGATAGCGTGGACGAGGTCCCGGCGAGCTATGCGGCGTTACGAACATGGCTCGAACAGCAGGCGCTGGCGATCTTGGCGATCGACGTGCCGATAGCGCGCGAGCAGGTGAACGCGGTGATGGCGCAGTTGTTAACTTGGCGTGTGGCGGTGGAGGCGTTGCCACCGTATCTGACGGAAGTGGTCAGTCAGTGGGAGAGTGCGCAGCGCGCGGCGTTGTTGTCGCTGGTGCCGGCCGCGACCGATACGCTGGTCGACATGTTGCAGGACGTGGAACTACCGCCGTTGCCAACCGCGTTTACGGCGGATGCGCTCGAACGAGCGGCTGTTGCGTGGGACGCGGCGTCGCGTCGGCTCGTGGCACGTCTGGAGCAGGTGACAAGTCGTGACGCGGGCAGAGCCGAAGGGGCGCTGAATTTGTCGGAAGGGGCGGACTGCGTGGCCGAGCTGCGACGCGACGGCCCTGTCAAGGTGGCTGAAGAGTTGACCGCAATCCAACTCGCACTGCGTACGGTGTCGGAGCCGCGTCCGGACTTGTTGCAGGGGATTGTGGAGCGTTTGGACAAGATCGGGGCCTTCGACGTCATCTTCGGATGGAAGACCTATCCGTTTGCAGAGCAAGTGACCTTGATGGCGCAGTTGCGGCAGCTGTATCGGCGGGTCACGGAATGGACGGCGGTTGCGCAGCAACGGCGGGCGTTGGCGGAGGATGAATTGACTGGCAGACAACGCCGGCAACTGACGGATGCGTCCACGGCCCTGCAGCAGGCGGAGACGTTAGCGGTGTTTGAACTGCGATTGCATGAGTACGATGCGGTAGTGATGCGGACTGCTGCGGAAGTGGCGAGCCACGCTGACGTTGAGGCGCGGAAGCGAGAGGTGAAGTCCGTACATAAATTCCTGATTCGAGAGCTAGGGATCTCATTTCCCTATGACCGTGCGCAAGCGGCCGTGACAACGATTGCGAAGGCGAGGGGCGTGGTCAAAGCGGTGATGGCGGCGAATCGTGGAGATGTCTCCGTGCCGGTCATCGCAGAAATCTTGAGTTCCCTCGAGATCTGCAGTGAGAGCCTGGGGATCATTGGGGCGAAGACAATGAATCAAATTGTGGAGCATTTTGCCGACCTGTTGCTCGCGGGTGGACGGTTGGAAGAGTAGAAAAAGGAGTTCGTATGACGCGATCACGTTTCATTCATCCGTTCTTGTCGACTGGGCGGGCGTTTCCTCCGTCCGCCTCCGGCGGACTGCGCGGCGCGGCAAAGCCGCACCTTGCCCCCCCGGCCCTTTCTGCACCCGCTGAGCGGGGCAGGCGTTTTTCTCCGTTGGGCGGCCACTCTTCTCTAGGTGGGGTGGAGCGGTTTGGAGCGCTCGCAGCGAATTTTACGGCGGCCGGTGGAGCGGGACAGGCGAAGGATGCGGGATCGCTAGGCGCGGGGAGTGGGAGCGGCGGCGGGGTGGTGCGAGGCAATGGGGCCGCGACGGTCGAGGCTTCGGAATCGGTCGCGGAGCCGCCGAGCGCGAGTGCGTTGTTGAGTGCGGAGCAGCGAAATGACTTGGGCGCGACCTTGCTGCCGGCATTGGATGCGTTAGCGGTCGAAGTGCATGGGTTGTTGGCAAGCCACGTGGTGACGCTCGAGACATTGGCGACGGCGCCGGAGGTCAGGGCGGCCGCTGGACAGCACGCGGCCGCGGCGATGGGACTCGATAGCTCTGCTGAGATGCAGGCGGGCGTGAAGGCCGCGATCGACATGATGGTCTCGCATTTGGTGCAACAGTACGCGCAGGTCGCGGCGGCGTACGAGCGCTGTTGGACCGTCTATAGCGACTGGCAGGCCGCGACACAGGCGCTGGCCGTGAACCAGCGACGGATCGCGGATGTGGCGGCGGAGGTCGAGGGGTTGCGCGCGGCGCAACAGGCGGTGGCGACGCAGTATGCCGACGCAGCAGCGGCGCATGCGGCGGAAGTGGAGCGACTCGCGCTTGCTGGCGAAAGTTATCGCGCCGTCGCAGATGCGGTGCGCGACGGACGGTCCGCGTTGGCGGCGGGTGCGGAAGTGATGACGCAATTGACAGGTATGGTTCGCGTATTGGCGCCGGATGCAGCGACGAAGTTGGATGGGTTTCAGGTGTTGATTGCGCAGCTGTTGGACTTGTCGGCGCCTGTTGGAGAGTCGGTGGGTGCGGTTGCTCCGGAGCTGCGCACTGGCGCGGCGGAGCCGGAGCCACCGGTCCCCGCAAACGAGACCACGACGGTGGGAAGTGAGGGCGCGGCGGTTGTTGGGGCCGCGACTGTAGGCGGTGCCACAGACCCCGCAGCAGCACGGACAATGGTGATACAGCGTGTGATAGGCGACCTGGTGCGCGATATCGAGCTGCGCGTGGCGGCGGCGAGCGGCGGCGAGTTCGTTGACCGCCCACTGCCGCAGGGCTTCGTGGCCGCGCTCGTGGAAAAGGTCGCGGTGCGGCCGTCGGTCAGTCGTAAGGAAGAGGCGGCCTTTGAGTCGGATTTGAGAAGGACGGCCGCAGTTGAAATCAAGGACCGTCTGTCCAAGCGAATCGGTGGTTGGGTCGCAGCATTGTCTCAGCGAGGATTGCCGCCGGACCAAGTCGCCGACATTGTCGTGCAGGTGATGGAACACGCGTATGCGTCCCGACTCCGTGCGCCGAATCCGGAAGCGCCGCACGAACTGCGTGAGAATAATGCGCGATGGCTGGCGGAGGCATGCGCGGTGTTGGGAATCACGGCGGTGTCCGCTTCGAGTGGCGCGGGGGCACAGGCTGGCGATCGGCGTGCGGCGGAACCGGCGGTCGAGCCAGCGCCACAGCCACGTCATATTGGGTCAGGTGTTTTTAAGCTGGCGTTTCACTTGTTCAACGTGCGCGGGGCGGATGACAAAAATCCGGGCGGCCACACGGATGCGGATCGGCAACAGCTCGCCGCATTGTACGATGACCATATTTACTCAAAGGACAAAGACCAGCGCGACGCGCAGCTTGAAGCCGCCGTGGTGGTGAATAGTGCGGCGCGCATGGCGGTTGAGGTGGCTGTTCAGGGCATTCGCGACGCCGCCGCTCGCGAGACCGAGCGCATGGCGCAGTTGCGGGCCGTGCTGGCGTTGATGGTGGAACATGCCCGCACCGCCAATTCCTATCCGGCGCGTGCCGCCGTGCTGGCCATGGTCGAACAGGTGGCCGCGGAGCGCGCGGCGCGAGCGTCGGCCGGTCCGGCCGCAGGGCCGGAGGTGGCTGTGGCACCGGCGAGTGCCACGGCAACGGCCGAGGAACTGCAGCCGGCGATAGACGCCGTCAAAGGGGATGCCACCGTGACGAGTCTCGGCGTTCCCGATGCGTTTCTTTCGGCAGTGGCGCGCCGGGTGGCCAATCGTAGGCGCACGCAGACGGCAGCCGGTGGACTGCGGGTCGGGGAGGCCGCGTCTGCGGTCTTACAATCGGTACAATCCAGCATACTCGCCGAACTGGTGCGGCTTGAACGAGCGACCGAAACGGCGATCGCGCAAACTGCATTACGTGAGCCCTTTCACGCGGCCTGGTGGGCCCTCGTGACGGCCTGGATTGAATCAGGGAAGGGGCTGGATCATGTGAAGGATACGGCGCACACCTGGTTGGGCGCGGCATGGGTCGCGGCGCGTGGCGATTTCCGCGCGACCGATCCCTTGGAGGAACAGATTGCCGCTGTGTACGGGCCGACATATTTCAAGAACATGCTGGAGGCGTTGCGTGAGGGGACTGAGGGTGTTCCCGACGATGTGGTGCGCGGCGCGGCGGCCCTTGCGATGCAACGGACGGCGGATGGATGGGAATCGAAATTGACGCGTGGCCGCGAGGTGGTGGCGAATTACGTCAAGCTGGCTGGCGATGTGGACGCGATGCTTCAAGCAGAAATCGCGGATGCAACGCTCCGCGCGCGAGTGCAGGAGCGGCTGCGGCAACGGATTCACGGATATTATCGGAATGTCGAGCGGGCGTTCACCGGCGCAGGCGAGGTCGAGGCCGAGGCCTTCAAGTTCCAACAATTCAATCGCCCCATATTGCAGGGCTACGTCCGAACGCTGCGAGACACGCTCGTGCCGGACGATCAAGTCGTTGCTGCGGTCCTGCAGCGGTTGCAGCAGCTGCCGGAGGCCCAATATGGAGGGCGGTTGTTACCGGCGGCGTATCTCCAGTTCGTCGTACATCGTTTTGTGGATAAGTTGAGGGAGCAGGTGGCTGCAGATCAGCTCATCGAGCGCGTCGTGGCGCGTGCCACTGAGTTTTTGCGCCGTTCGGACCGAATGGCATCCATTCGCACCGTGGCGGAACGAGTGGCCGCTGCAGCGCAGATGACTTGGAGCGACGCGGGATTGACCGATGTGGTCCATTGGGTGGTCGGCGAGCGACTCGTAGCCACGCTACAGGAACGGGCAGCGCAAGGGACGGAGCTGCGCGGGAATTTGGAGCCGTGGAATGCCCGCTGGTGCCGTGAGGCATTGGAGGCAAAGCTTGGGAATCCGACGGCGGCGCAGCCGGCGCCCGTTCCCGAACCGGCACCCGCTCCTAAACCCCCGGTTGTTAAGGCGGAAACTCCAGCGCCCACCTCGGTTGCGGTGCCGTCTGTTCCAACGCGACCGGCGGCAGTCCCCGCATCCGCACTGACTGTGGCCTCCCCAGCACCCGCGCCCGCGGCAGCAGCGACTCCGGCACCACGGATTGACGCCGCAGCGCTCGCTGCCAAACGCGCGCAGCGTGCACAGCTGAGTGCACGTTTTGCTGCTGCGAGTGGACGATTGGACGCGATCGAGCGTGAGATCAACGGTAGTGCAGAGGAGTTACAGAGCGAGCTGGCCGAGGGGCGTCGGATGGTGGATGCATTAACCGCGGCCGAAAACGGCACCGGCCTGGATGACGCCGCCGTCAAGCAGTTGGAAGGCCACCTTGACACGTTAGCAGAACTGGCGGAGTCGGCGAAGGCGGCAAAAGAGGAGTAGTAGAGCATCCAGATTGCATTGCTGAGTCACATGCCCCGGCAGGAGCGAGAGGGGAGTTCCGCGGGCCGTTCGCCTCGCGTTACGGCGCTCGGCTTACTGAGACCTCGCTCGGTCGGGCTTCAACACCATAGATCTCCCTCGCTCAGGCTCGCCCGGCCCTCGGAACGAGCACTGACAACGGCAGTGTGGAATGCGCCGCAGGACCCGTACTTCTTCATCAATATTGCAAACACGCACTGGCAGTAGTCACGCCTTTCCCAGCAGTTCTTCCAGTGCGTACAGTGTTTTCTGCGGGAAACGCTTGAGGGGATAATATGGGGCGATGACTTTCACGGCGTCGGCGTAGCGCGTGATATTCAAATGGCGCAGCAGATAGCGGACGTCGTCCAGGTCGTGGAACTCTTCGCCGATCCGCATACTCAGGCATTTCATCGCCAATAAATAATCGGGTCGGGCCGCAAAGATTTTCAAATGGCTCAGTGCGAGATACGGCGCGAACGTGCCACGCGCGCTGCAATAGCCTTTGACCGCATCGTTCAGCCAAGATGGATCGACGTGGGCGCGTTGCGCGACTTTGGCGGCGGCCTTGCGCAATTGCGCCGTCGGTTGAAAGAGTGCGTCGATGTCTTGTGTGGCGGGGCGCGCCTGATACACGAGACACATGACGGCGCCGCCGACCAGATAGACTTCGCCGTGGACGGACTGGCGTTGTAATTCCTCGTTGAGCAATGCAAACAGCCGCAGGATGTCGGTTTCACGCAGCATTGGCTCCCTCCCAGACTACACACGATCGCCGATCGTGGCGTCGATAAAAATGTTCCGATTCCGAAACGGCGGCGGTGCGGACACCAACAAGAGCGGGCGTACCGACAAGAGGTCGGTGCCGAAGACCGGCTGCGCCAGTGGCGCGATGTCGGCGACCCACGGTGGCGGCACGACGCCGCAGCGATGCGCGGCGCATTCGACCATCGCGGCGACATAGTTGGCGAGATATGGCGACACGCCGCGCGGCTGCGCCGTTGCCAATGCGGACGCGAATGCGCTCGCGGGGAGCGCCGTGAGGTAATCGTTGATTGCGGCGAGCGCAAAGCGCGCGTCGGCCGCGGTCTCCAAGGCGCGGAGGCGTTGCGACCACTGCTGCGGGCGCGGCGGCAGAAGCTGCGACAAGACCCAGGCCGACATGTCCATCCCGGCCCGCTTCGCCAGCGCGCGAATCGCAGTCTTCTGCTGCGGATCGACGCGGATCTGCATCCAGGTGTTTTTCGACGGCGTGGTCATAGCCTCAGTGTAGGGAGTTGGATGGGAATGTCAATACGGCTGTATTGACAGTGCGATCTCTAGAGCACTCCTTTCTCTAAGGCTTACGCAAGCGGCGGATGATTTTTTTCGTGAGCTCGTATACGTCGCGCTTATCGCCGGCCTTGCGGATGCCGAGCGAGAGGATCGTGACGACGCGGCGCGCCGCATCCACCCGATAGATGATGCGGAAACGATTGCCGAGACAATGGTGGCTGAGCAGTCCCTGCAGTTCGCCACGCAGCGGGGCGCCTTTCCGTTGCGGGTCAGTGGCAAGCGTTTCGATATGATCAAGCAGCTTGGCGGCAATACGGCGGTCTCGTAGCGCCATGCTGTTGATCAACGCGCTGGCTTCGGCAGTGAGGACAACCTGGCAAGGGACATCCGGCATCGTGGTCATAACCGTAATTGTTTACGCACCGCCTTCAGCGACTTGACTCGTCCGCGCCGGGCGTCTTCCAGGCCTCGTTCGATCGAGGCCATCAGCGCGGCATCGGCGGTGATGGCCATGGTTTCCTGCATGTGTTCATAGGTTTCAATGGGGAGGATCACCAGGACGTTTGTCCCGCGCCGCGTGACTGTGACGACGGCCGGTTGTTTGGTCAAGGTGTCGGCCAAACCCAACAATTGTTGCCGGGCCTGGGTGATGGTTAAGGTTTTGTCCATGATGCCTCCTCAAAGTGTACATATTATGTACACTTTGATGGACATTTTGTAAAGAGATGTTGCGGTCCATTGCCGAGGCCGGTTCGGCCCCTCACCCGACGCTGCGCGCCACCCTCTCCCCGTCGGGGCGAGGGGAAAATAAGGAAATCAGGTCTATGCAGGCAACTCTTTCCGTGGCCTGCCGATAGAAGAGGGGTATGAAAGTCATTCGAGGCTCAAGACCCCGCCCTCCCAGCATGGCCTGCCGGCAGCAGGCCATGCTGAAAGTCGAGGGACGAAGGGGCGCCGATTCAATGAGTTGCGCCGTTGGGGGGCGCGCGGCGGGTGGGCAGAGTGCCGCCGCGTTTCACCATGCGCCGTTGGGGATGGCGAGTCCGTTCGCGCCGTGGCGGCAGGCGGATTCGATTTGCTACGTGACGTCGGGGGATCGGCCGGGGGGCGACGATCCCGTCGCTTCGGCCGCACGGTCACTGTTGACACTGAGCGATCCGACGACGCTCGGCGGGATCGGGAATGCACTCACCCATTTCGCGCGCGATCAGCCGGACGCGCGGCGGCATCTGGTGGCGCTGCGGTTGCGGGCGGGGCGGGCGTATCCGGAATTGCTCGCGACGCTACACACAGCGGCGCTGAAGACGGTGCGTGGCGACGGCGAGACGCGTTTGCCGTGGGCGGCGACGATTACGATCGGCGACCATGCGGGGAACGAACTGCTTCGCTACGAACCGGGGAATGGGGTGTGGCCGCATCATTTTGTCTTCACGGTGGCCGGACCGAAACAGGCCGCGACGAATCTGAAACAGAGAATTACGGAAGTGCGCGCGCAATGGACGGAAGCCGTCGCCGACGAATTGGTGGAGTTGCGGCTCGGCTGCGCGCCGGCGGAGTTGAACGCGCATATGCGAGGGAAATTGGTGAGCGAGTGCGCGGCGGGGTTGGAGGTGTTGCGGGCGCGCGGATTTCGGAACGTGCTCGTTCGGGCGGGGATTGAGACGCTGGGGGCAGTGCGTGACGGGGAGGTCGTGGGGGCGGAGCGAGCTATAATAGATGCGTTCTCCCCCTCACCCCGACCCTCTCCCCAACGGGAGAGGGGGGCGCTTGGGCCTGATCGGGTGACCGCTGCGGATTTTGTGACGCCGCTGCCGATCGACGGGCTGGGCGGTCCGCATCTGATCCCGACGATGCCGCAGATGGCGCGGGACCGGGCAACCGCGTTGGCGGAGGTCCCGTATCGGACAACCGACATCCTCGCACTCCCGAGTTGGGGGGAATTTTCCGCCGCGACGCCGTTCGCGATCCGGACGTTACAGGGACACGACGGTATTCCAGATTTGACGGCGATCTGCGCGGACGCGACATGCCCGTTGTCGATCCGGGCGATCGGTCTCCCAGTGCCCCGGGCGTTTGCGGCGTTGTGTGACGCGGCTTTGCCGGTGTCGTGCGCGCTGCATACCAACACCAATGGCAGCTACATTCGGTACCTGCGTCCGGACGTTGGCGTGTTCGGACATGAGTTCACGCTGCCGACCGTGTTGGTCGGGCCGATCGTTGCCGCGCTGTGCCGGTTGGCCATGCTGGATCCGGCCCGCGCGCGGGTACTGCAACAATCGCCATTGGCGATCACATTGATGCAATTCGCCTCGGTGCCCACGTCTCGTTTCATCGACTGGCTCGATGACGTGTTGCGCTTGTTGCGCGAGCGCGGATTCGCGCAGGTCGTGGTGCGGGACCGCAGCGGACACGTGTTGGCGGCGAGCGATCGTGTGACGGCAGTCCCGCCGCAATGGGCGGGGATGGAACTGCCGGCTGTCGCTGCATTGCCCGATCCCGTTCCGGGACAGGGCGGGCAGCCGCTGCGGATGCGGGGCGATGGCGTGCCGGTCGACACACTCATCGCGCAGCTCCATGCGTGGCTGCGAATGACGGAGCGTTCCTTTCCGGTGGAGGTCTGCTTCGCGACGCCCACACTCTCTGAGTCGTTGATCGCGGCAGTGCGCGCGATGCAGCGGGAGTATGGCGCCGCGCGGCTCCCGCGGGTAGCCGTAGTGACGCCGCTGGAACAGTGGGAGATCGGCGAATGGGGGACGTTGAGCCAGTGGTCGGTCGCGCTGCGTACCGTCGCGGCCGCACGAGGGTTGGCGCTGTCGCGGACCGATCTGGAAGAAATGATTTCCATGTTGCGCCTGTTCGGGGCCGAGGCGCTGTGGAGCGAGGATCACGCGCGGTCGCGCGTCGGGCCGACGGCGGTGCCGGTCGCGATCGATCCGGCGGTGTCCCATGCGCTGGCGCTGAATCGTGCCGCACGGGTGTTCGCGGTGCGGATTGGCGGCGGCGAGTCGGGCGTGTCGGCGGGGCAATATCTCCCCTATGCGGATCTGTTTGCCGGTTTGGCGGAACAGGGCTGGGCGCCGTATTTGCTCGGCCCGCCGGACGCGGCGGCGCAGAGCGCGGCGCATGAAGGTCATATGTTCGCCGGGGTGCGGGGGTCGGCTCGTCCGCCGTTGCACTGTCTGGTGCGCTTGGGCGCTGGCGCAGATCTGGTGGTGCGACACTTGCCGCTGTTCGAACGGGTCTGGCGGATGGCCCGCGCGGCGGCGCGGGACGCAGCCCGATTCGATCGGAGTTTCGCGAGTCCTGGCCGTCCGGATTGGACATTGCCCCGCGAGGCGGAGTTGACGTTGCTCCGTTGTTTTTGCGTGACGATGGCGTTGGCGGAGTTGCGTCGCCCAAGCGATGCGCTGCTGGAGGAAGCGTGGAACGCGGTCGGCAGGATTGCGGACTTGGGGCTTGACGCGTCCGAGAATGATCCGGCCGCTCCCTGCTGTTCACTTCAGCATCCTTGGGGGGGCGCGATACAAACGATCCGAACTGCGTTGCGAGCGGCGCGGGGTGTGAATTTCCCGATCGCGCGGCCGGAGGATTTGGCTCCGACGGAATTCGTCGAGGCCGGACGGGTGCCAACAACGATTCCGGTCGGCGCGACGCCGTTTCTGCGTGCGTCCGAACAGGGGCGAGGCACAGAATCGACCCTCGCGGGGTCGGCTGCGGAGCAATGCGCGGCGTTGCGAACTCAGCTCGCGGCGTTGACTACTGGGAGTGTGCCGCAGGTCACTTTTTTTGCCAGGGCGGTGGCCGCAGTAGAAATTTTTCCCTTGCTGAGCGATCCGGCGCTCTCCGGTTCGATTGAGATCGTGGGCCAGCACGTCGGCGTGTCGCGAGCCCCCCTCGCGGCGGGTGGGTATGGTCTCGATATCAGCAGTGGGTTGGATATGCTCGGCCGCAACATCGAGGAGCTGTTGAGCGCGGCGGAACGCGGTCCGGCGCGCACTTTGCGCGAACTGCCGATCAGTATCACGCTGCTCCGCTCGGCGCCGCTGATCACGCGCGGCATCCAGCACTATTTGGAAGACGCGCTGTGGCGCTTGCAACGCGCGGGATATCGGGCCGTCGTGGTGCGTGACAATTTGGGCGATGTGATTGCTGCGACCGACGCGTTGCCGGACGACGTGCGCGCGCGCCTGGAGGCGCCGCTGTTCACGTGCCCGGCGGATGCGGATGCGATGGCTGCGGCGGACGAGGCGGCGTGGCAAGACTTCTTGACCGCGTGCGATCCCGACCGCGTGCCGCGGACGCGGATGACGCGCGATCGCTATTTGCGCGTTAACGATCGCGTGGCGGTGCAAGTGTTGGTCGATCCGGAGCTGGGTGTGCCGCGTGGCGTGGTGATCGACGGGGCCGCAGTGCCCGATGATTGGCTCGTCGCGTGGTTGTTGGCGTTGACGGACGGCGGAAACCGAGAAGCCGCGTGGTTGCGTAGCTGCCCGATCGAGCTGCATTGGCGCGATCAGGAGGTGCCTGCAGCGCTGCTCCCACTGCTTCCCTCCCTCGATGCGATGGGCGTGGCGGGCTCTCTGTACGGGCTGCGGATCGTGACCTCCTGCGCTGAGTACTTTTTTGCGACGACGGAAGTCCTGGAACGGTACCTCGAAGCCTATTTGGCGGTGGTACGGCGGCAGCTGCAGTGTGTCTCGAGCGATGAAGAGCTGTGGATGGGGAAGACGATCTTGCTCCAACTGATCATGGGCCGTACTGGGGATATTCCATTATCGCCGAAGCACAACATAGAAAGTGGCTTGCGGGCACTGAGCATGCAGCGGCAGCAGGAAGAGCGGATGCGGCGCGGGTACGTGGAGCGGGGCTATGCCCTGTTGCCGCTCCCGCTCCTCTTTGAAATGGTGATGCGGCAGATTGTGAGCAGTCGCGTCAATTTCAAACTCATAGCGAGTCGGGGCGCGATTGCGCAACTCGATGCGGCTCGCTGGATGGCGGAAATTCCCGATCTGGAGCGATTGTTACTTCCCGGACCAACGTTGCACCCTCTCTGGCGTGAGCCCATAGACCGCCAATGGGCCCAGCAATTCGGCGTGGCCCTCACGACGCCCACAGTAGCGGACACGTTGCCGCCGCTGAATTTGCTGATCCAGCTGGCACATTACGGCAGTTATCGTTTCCGATCCGCGCTGTTGCCGCGCGTCTGGCCGGTGATGTTGGCGCAACAACGCGATCGGGCTCGTTACGTGGCGCAGTTTGCATTGCCCGTGGCGGACTTTGCGGAGTGGCCGCCGTTCGAGGGCGCGGTGCAGCGCGAAGCGATCAAGCTCTGTGTGACGTGCCAAGCGCTTGAAGTGGAGCGGACGTTGGAGCCGACGCCGGAGTTGATTGCCCGCGGGTTTGCGGCGGTCGCAGCGGAGATCGAGGCCACGACCGACGCGGAATGGGCGCAGTGGAATACGGACGACGCGGCGAAGCCGCCGAACTGGTCGCTGCAACGGCCGGAAGGCCGGGCGCTGGCCGCCGCGCGCGCGGTGGTGCGGGGGGAAGATCCGCCGCGGTTCGAACGCGCGAGCGAATCCGCGCTCGCGGCGCTGCCGTTGCCGCCGGGGTTTGAACTGGCGGACGTGGCGGTGCGGGATGTGCCGCTGCAATCGGTCACGACACGGATCCCGCGGCTGCCGCCGCTGTCATTATTCTCACCCGGCGTCGGTGCGCGGATCTGGACAATTGAGTCACGCTCCGGAGCCGCACTGACGGTCGCCGGGGTGTTGCGCAAGATTCTGGAATTACAGGTCGAGGGAAACGCGGTGTTGATTGGGGGCATCGAGTTGTCCCGGTCCGATATCCTGCGCGTGCTGGCAATGATCGACGGGCCTGCGGCGGTAACGCTCACTTATGGATCGGCGCTGTTCGGTCGCATCCCCGACGCGACCGGACGCTGTTGGGGGTTCCGCGTCCACGCGCCGCCGCGGGCGATGGCTGCCATCATCAAGGATCTGCTGCTGATCGCAGCGGAACCGGAGGGTGCGGCCCTGCATGCGGCGCCGATAGAGTTTCTGGTTGCCGAACTGGGGGGGCCGACTGATGGCGCCTTTCAGCAATGGGCCACGACGGCCGTCCACTTCCTCCACGCCGCCGGCTATACGCAGGCGTCGGTGGTCATCAACGGCGGTCCGGTCGTGGCCGCGGCCGATGCGCTCGACCCACTCCCGTGGCCGCTGTTGCCACGCCGGCAGTTGGCGCAGCCGCCAGTGGGGACGCGGACGATGGCAGTGGCGCCGGGCCCGATTGTGATAAAAAGAGAGATGTTCGATTGGAGCCGCGAGTTGGTCAACGCGTGGCAGCGGTGCGGCGACGTGATCTTCGTCGCGGATGACAGCGTGGATGAGCTGGTGAATGCGGTCAGCATGGTCCTGTCGTTGGCGCGGAGTGAACGGTCGGGCGGAACGCGGCGCGGCGATGTGTATGTCCGTGCCGGGGCGGAGATCGTGTGCCATCTGTCCACCGATCCGCAGACCGGGACGTTTCAATACATGGAGCTCCATGGCGAACGGATCCCGGCCCCGGCGCTGCTTCGACTGCTGCGAGGACGTAGCGCCACGGCCCCGACCGACGCTGCGCTCCTGACATTCTCCTTGCCGTGTCCGCTCCTCATCCATTTCGACACGCCGGCGATTCCGATCGAGGTCATCGGGCTGCTGCAGCTGCTGGAGGCGCCGCGACAGTTGCCGCCGAATGGGGCGGTGATCGTGACGACGCCGATCGGCTGCTTCGGCGTCGGCGCGGCGGCGATCGGCGAGCTGTGGGCGCGCGGCGTGGCGGCGCTCACGGAGCGGGCGGGCGTGGTATTGGCGGAGGGCGAGGCGCGCCGGGTCGGCGCCTTTATGCTGGGATACAGCGGCATTCCGCCGACCGATCCGGCCGTCCGTCGTTTCCGCCTGGCTCCGGATGAGACGTGGGAGCCCGACGCGCTCGAAACGTGGCGTGTGCTGAACGACCATGCCATTCCACATATCGCGAGTTACGGCGGCGACCTGCCGCGATTCGTCTATGCGCTGCGGGCGCACGACGCGTTGGCAGGGTTGGCATTTACGGAGCTGCCGCCGCGGATGGGCATCGAGCAGACGTTGGGCGCCGCGGCGGCCCGTGGACTCGTGCCGTGGCTCCAGGCGGCGGGCATGACTACTGGGGAACGGACAGTGCAGCTCCGCGCGGCGCTTACGGATCCGGCGATTGATGCGTCCAGTCCGCCGCTTGGGCTATGGTGGGCGTTGGCGGCGCAACACAGCGCGGCCACGGACATCATTCGGGTTTCTGATGTGGCGCGGATCTGGGCGGCCGCATTGGCGCAAGCGTCAGACTCGGCGGCATACATACGCCAATTTTCTGGGACGTTGCACACGGGCGCGTCGCCGGACGCTTCGCGCGTTGTGCTTTCCGCCGCCGCCGCCCGCGAGGCGTGGCGAATTCGGTTGGTCCATTTAGTGTTGGCGACGTGTATCGAACCGAGTGACGACCTGGTCGCGCGATTGTATCGCGCGGTCTGCGCGCAGGCCTTGCCGGAACCGTGGGAACCGCCGGCGACGGTCGACGTGTTCCCGAACGATCCCGCGCATCCGTCGTACGTGCTGATCCAGGCATTGCTCGCCGTAGTCACCCGCGCTGAATCCGCGTCGCCCGACACGACCGCCCCGCGTCCCGCAACGGCGCTCCATCTCAGTGGATTATTGATCCTCTCCGACCTCGGTCCCGAGGCGGAGCTGGTGCGTGTGCTGTTAGGGGATCCGCCCAAAAGCGATCCCGATTAAAATCATCGCAGTGGGGACAGGTACCTTCAAATCCCCATTCGGCGCTGATTTGAAGGTACCTGTCCCCACTGCGATGATCATTCTCCCGCACCGTCCGGCGGCGTGTGGATTGGGGTTCCGAGGTTCCGAAGTTCGAGGAGAACTGCTGACAAGTGCGACATAGCACAACTGCGCACAATTTCCCATTTCCAATTCCCAGCCTCCGGTCACTAGCCACCAGCCACCAAGCCACCTCGCCAACACTTGACGCATAACGATGTACATGTGTTGCTGTACAGGTATGAAAACGATCACGGCAACGGCGTTGTGTCAGCGGCTCTTTCGCGTGTTGGACCAGGCCACGCGCACGATCCCCACACGGGTCCGGTATAAAATGCGGGACGCCGTGATCCTCGGTGATGCGCAGTACCGCGCGTTGACGACGCGCCGCAAATCGCCGGCGGCACGCGGCCGGGGGCTGCGGCCGCTGATTGCCGGTCGTATCCGCGAGCCGCTCGATGAACAGACCGACGCGGCGTTGCGGGGATATTTGGGTGTGTAATGGCCTTCGTGCTCGACACGCATGTGCTGCTGTGGCGGCTGTTGGAACCGCGCCGTCTTCCGCAGGCGCTGCGCACGATTTTTCTCAACGAGGCATCGGAATTCGTTTTGACAATTTCTAATTCCTCATCCCCAGTCACCAGCCACGAGTCACCAGTCACCGCTTGACCCCACTCCCTCGCCCCTCTAGAGTCCGGCGCCATGTCACACGCCGAATCGTCCGAGTTGGTGGCGACGCCCGATGCCGCTGCCTGCGAACTGCCGAAGGCCTACGAACCGCGCGCGGTGGAAGCGGCGTGGTATCCGCGCTGGTGTGACGCGGGCCTGTTTCACGCCGCCGACAAGACGGAGAAAGACGGCAAGGGAGACGGCCGCAAATCGTTCAGTATCGTGATTCCGCCGCCGAACGTGACCGGCGCGCTGCATATGGGCCACGCGCTCAATTGCACGTTGCAAGACATCGTCGTGCGACTGCGGCGGATGCAAGGCTATAACGTCTGTTGGTTGCCGGGGACCGATCATGCCGGGATCGCCACGCAAAACGTGGTGGAGAAACAATTAGCGACGGAAGGCGTGACGCGGCAGCAGTTGGGGCGCGATGCGTTCGTGCAGCGCGTCTGGGACTGGAAAAAACAATATGGCGATCGGATTGTCGAACAATTGCAGCGCCTCGGGGCCTCGTGCGACTGGTCGCGACAGCGCTTCACGTTGGACGATGGCTGTTCGCGTGCGGTGCGCGAAGTCTTCGTGCGGCTCCACGAGCGCGGTCTCATTTATCGCGGCGAATATTTGATCAACTGGTGTCCGCGTTGCCATACCGCGCTGTCCGATTTGGAAGTGGAACACGAGGCCCATCAAGGTTCGTTGTGGCATGTCCGATATCCGTTAACCGTGCCGGAACTGAGCGAAGACGAGGCCACGGCCCACGAGTCACCAGCCCCCAGCCCCCAGCCGTCCGCGATCATCGTCGCTACGACGCGTCCCGAAACCATGCTGGGCGACGTGGCCGTGGCGGTGCATCCTGACGACGAACGTTATCAATCGCTGATCGGGCAACGTGTGATTCTCCCGCTCACTGGTCGCACTATTCCGATTATCGCGGATCAGCGCGTGGATCGCGCGTTCGGGACCGGTGCGGTAAAGGTGACGCCGGCGCACGACTTAAACGACGTCCGGATCGGCAATGATCACAAACTCCCGAGGATCAACATCTTCACGTCGGAAGCGGCCGTCAATGAACACGGCGGTGTGTTTGCGGGACTCGATCGTTTCGAGGCGCGCAAGAAGGTCGTCGAAGGATTGGAACAGCTGGGCTTGTTGGAAAAGACCGAACCGCACGCCCACAATGTCGGGCATTGTTATCGCTGCAAGACGGTCGTGGAGCCGTCGCTTTCGCCGCAGTGGTTCGTGAAGGTACAGCCGTTGGCGGCTGCGGCGAGCGCGGCGGTGCGCAAAGGGCAGACGCATTTCTCGCCGAAGAGTTGGGAGAAGACGTACTTCGATTGGATGGAGCGCATCGAAGATTGGTGTATCTCGCGCCAAATTTGGTGGGGGCATCGTATCCCAGCCTGGTATTGTGTGAAGGCGGGCGAAGCGAAAGGCGCGTGTCCGCCGTTGGTGGCGCGGGAGCGTCCGGCGCGGTGTCCGCAATGCGGGGATACCGAGCTGCGCCAAGACGACGACGTGCTCGATACCTGGTTCTCCTCGGCGCTGTGGCCGTTCGCCACGTTCGGGTGGCCGGATCAAACCACCGCGTTGAAGACGTTCTATCCCACCTCGTTGTTGATTACCGGATTCGACATCCTATTTTTCTGGGTCGCACGCATGATGATGCTGGGACTGCATTGTATGGGTGAAGTCCCGTTTCACCATGTCTACTTTACTCCGCTGGTGCGCGATCCGCTCGGCCAGAAAATGAGCAAGTCGAAAGGCAACGTGATCGACCCACTCGCCGTGATCGACCGCTTCGGCACCGACGCGCTCCGCTTCACGCTCGCCGCGCTTTCGGTGCAAGGGCGCGACATTAAACTGAGCGAGGAACGGATCGAAGGCTATAAGCATTTCTGCAACAAACTCTGGAACGCCGCGCGCTTCCTGTTGCTCCAATTGGGCGCGTTCGAAGGCGACGTGGCCGCGCAGTGCGGACCGGACGCCGATCCGGTCGAGACATGCGACTTGGCGTTGGCCGATCGCTGGATCCTGCACCAGTATCAACAAACGGTCCGTGCGGTCACGAAGGCGTTAGAGGCATACGAGTTCGACACCGCTGCGCATTGTCTGTACCGATTCGTCTGGCATGAGTTGTGTGATTGGTACGTGGAAGCGAGCAAACCGCGCTTCCGTGGCGGCATCGCCGGACGGCAGGCCACGCTGAAGACACTGGTCGACGTGTTCGACGGGACGCTGCGTTTATTGCATCCCTTCATGCCGTTTATTTCCGAAGAATTGTGGCAACGACTGCGCGTTGCCGTGGGCGGTCCGGCGGCGTGGGAAGGCCGGCGCAGCTTGGTCGTGGCCGCGTGGCCGCCCGTCACGAAGCATCCGCTGTATATCAAAGAGGCCAAATTGTTCGACCAACTCGCGCGGATCATTACCGCGATTCGCACAATTCGCAGCGAACACCAAATTCCGCCGGTGCAGCGTTTGGCGGTGGTGTTGCGGACTACCGATCCGACGATGCAGAAGGTCATCGGCACGCACGGGACGTTGCTGCGCGAATTGGCGCGACTCGATCGACTGGAAATGCGCGTATCGAAGGTGTGCGAAGGCCCAATGGCTGCGGCCGTCGTGGATGGGGTCGAGGTGTATGTCCCGCTCCGCGGCTTGATCGACGTCGACGCGGAACGAGCGCGATTGCAAAAAGAGATCGAAAAAGTCGAGAAGACGGTGCAAGGCGTGCAAGCCACGTTGGCGAACGCGTCGTTCGTGGAACGCGCGCCGGCAGAGATTGTGGAGGCGGAACGCGAGCGCTTGGCCGCGGCCGCAGCGGAACGGCAACATTTGGACGCCGTGCTGGCGCGATTGGTAACGACGCAGGGGTGACTGGTGTGCAACATGCTGCATAGCTGTACGGCGTTGTCGCATGATCAGTGCTCACGACGGGGGCCGGGAGGCTGGACCCGGCACCCCCGGGGTACGCTATCGCGGCGCCATCGAGGCGCCGCGCGCTCGCCCTCGCCGTTTTCGTCGTTAGATTCCGCGAGGAGAAAACGGCTGCGAGAGTCCCCGGGAGTGCCGGGTCCAGCCTCCCGGCGCATGCCAATCACACGCTGTGTTGTTCCAGTCGCCACGATGATGCCCAGTGTCCCCATTGGCGCTGTCGATGGTGAAGTGCACACTATGTTGGGGCGCATTTGCAAAATTTGATGAACGTCTGCGGGTGACCGGGGGAAAGGGGCATAGGCCGTGGGGGCAAACGGGCGTGCGTACCATTGTGTGGCTGGCCACTTGGGATGATCCGGGGATAACGGCGGTAGCGCGCCATCACGAGCTCTCACGTTGCAGGGGAAGCCGGCCCCCACGGCCTATGCCCCTTTCCCCCGGGCAGGCCCCGCACTCCGTCATTAATTTTGCAAATGCGCCCTGTGGACTGGGAGGATGGAGATGAATAGCCCGAATGCTACAGAATTAATCCACGTCGCATTGGCCGAAGACATCGGCGGCGGCGATATTACCACGCTCGCGACGATTCCCGCCGCGTCCCGTGCCGAGGGCCGCATCGTTGCGAAGGCGACGGGTGTGTTAAGCGGATTGGAAGTAGCGCAGGCGGTCTTTCACGCGGTCGACGCGACGCTGCACTGGCGTGGGATGCGCCACGACGGCGACGCCATCGTGGCGGGCGACACGTTGGCCACGTTGCACGGTCGGACACGCTCGATTTTGTCCGCCGAGCGGACGGCGTTGAACTTTCTGCAGCGCCTCTCCGGCATCGCATCGCTGACGCGCCGTTTCGTCGACGCAGTCGCCGGGACGCCCGCGAAAATCCTCGACACGCGCAAGACCACGCCCGGCTGGCGCGAATTGGAAAAATACGCAGTGGTTTGCGGCGGCGGCGGCAATCATCGCCACGGTCTGTACGATCGCTACTTGATCAAATCCAACCACACGAATCTCTGCGGCGGCCTGCAGGCCGCGTTGGCGTGCGTGGAGCAGCAGCGGGTGGCCGGATTCCTCGTGGAAGTGGAAGTCCGCACACTCGACGAATTGCGGACCGTGCTGCCGCACGCCGTCGATATCGTCATGCTCGACAATTGTTCGCCGGAGACGGTCGCCCAAGCCGTGGCACTGGCCGCCGGCCGCGTGCAGTTGGAAGTCTCCGGCGGGATCACGCTCGACAACATCCGCGCCTACGCCGCCACCGGCGTCGATTTCATCTCCATCGGCGCCCTCACCCACTCCGCCCCCGCATTAGACCTGCATCTCGTGGTGGAGTGAGGGGTAGGGATTGAACCTCCTCCCGGCACACAGGCGATCCGATAATGCATTTGAATGGGGACAGGTACCTTCAAATGCAGCATTGGCAATGGTTTGAAGGTACCTGTCCCCATTCAAATGATTTTACATTCTGCTAGGGCTGTGTTGCGTGGGGCGAGCGGCGGCGGGTTAAGACCTTGGCGCCGTTGGCATCCACACGCAGGACCTGGGCGCCGTCCGCGCGGGGGCGCGGGGGTGGCAGGGCGATGATGTTGGGGTTGGCGAGGAGTTGTTCCGGATTCAGCGTACGCAATGTGCGGCAAAGAGATTGACGCGTATCAAGTGTGGGAGGGGCATACGCGGTGGCGTTGGGGGGTGGGAGGGGATTGAAAAAACGGGCGGCCACGGCTGCGTCGCGGCGGGCGGTTTCGAGCAGCAGGTAGTGGAGTTGATGCAGGAACCAGCGATACCGAACGACTTCTCCGGTGGGCCATACTAATACGAGCGCGCCTCGGCTGTCGCGCGGGAATGCCGTCCACGGTGCGGCGAGCGGCGTGCGGAGGATCGCGGCTGCGGTGGCGAGGGCGCCGGGCAACGCATCGACCGTCGGGACGAGCGCGCCGCGCGGCCATGCTAACGTGCCGACGTTGGTCGGGATCCCTTTCCAGCGCGGGTGTGGGCGCGGCTCCGCGAACAGATCGTAATAGATGATGTCGAGTGCCGCTTCTTTGATCGCCTCTTTCGTGATGTCCGGCGCCAACGTACCGTCGGCAATCTTGCGATGGCGCAACGCATGCCAATAATCGCGCAACACGTAGCTGAGGCGAATCCGTCCTTGCCGCGGGATCACGAGCCAATACTCTTGGGCGTCCGCTCCGGCCAGCGGCGTGAGTTGGGTCAAGATTGCGCGCATCACGCGGCGCGTGGAGCGCAAATCGGTCCAGGAGGCGACCGGCGTACAGTCCACGCGTACTTCGCGTGTCGGTTCACGGTGCGGGCTCGTGGTCGAGAGGGTCGGATCGGCGGTGACGTGCCGCAGTGCCCAGACGAGATAATCCTGAGAGCGGGAATCGATGGGCACTTCGCCGCGCGGGCGGCGGTGGGTGGGTGGTTGGGACAAATAGGCCGTCCGGTGCCAACTCAATAACGTTGCCAATGTGATCTGCGTGTCGTCGGCGAAATGCAGTGGGAGATAGAGGTTCACCGGACGGCGGAGCAATGCGAGATCGAGTCGTCCGGCGGGATCGCGCGGCCACGCGGCCGCGACGGCGCGCAGCGTGGTTTCCAATGCAGTGAGGTCGGTGCGTATCGGTCGGCTGTGGGTCAGCGTGAGCGCGGTAACAGGTGCCGGCTCCGCCGCAGGTCCCCGCCACAATGCGCCGGGAAGCCGGCTGGGCAATGGCGCCGCGGGGGCACCCCGCTCGGCGTAGCGACGTGCGTAGGATCGTTGCCCCTCCGGGCGGGCTTGACCGTGGGCCGCCGGACGTTGTGACGGGTGGATTCCTTGTGGTGGAGGGATTTTCGACATACATGCGCCGGTCTCAACGCCACCAACCCCTAATCCAGCAAGGATTTGAGGGCAATCGAGTTTTTTACGTATTGCCGTTCCAGGGGCTCGTGTACCTTCTGCCTGCGGCTGATATAGAACAGTCGTGACTTTGCGGGCGGTCAGCGCGGAGTGTGCTGTTTTCCGGCACGAACACGCGGCGTTTGTGAATCTCCGCTACGGAAAGGATCGTCGTATGACCGCGTTGTCTCCGATCGTCTCCGGACGCCCCGGCGTTGTGCGCCGTCGGTCCCGGCATGTGGTGGCATTGCCATCCATCCCGCCCGCTGCAGCTCCGAAGGCTCCGCCCCGCTATGGTGTGCAATTGCCCGTGCATCCCGCCTGGTACGCCGCATGGACGGCGCATTTGTCCGTTGCGGGGCCCAGGTCGGCTGTCCCGGTGACGAGCGCGATGGCGGGCGATCCGGTGCGCGCGTGGGGGACTTTTCTCGCCGCGGCAGGCGAAGCGGTCGCGGCAGTCGCCACAGATGTGGCCAATTTCGACCGCATCGGCTCGTTGGTGCACGTCGCGGCGTTGCAGGCCACTTGGAGCGGGCTGCAAACGCGCTTGAGCGAGGCCGCAACCCAATTCGCTGCATGCGCGGCTGCCTCCGGCGTCGCGGGAGCCGGCCCGCTGAGTGGGCTCTGTCAAATGGCCGTGCGGCGCCCGTTGCGGGAATTGACGCGTGGGTTTGCGCTGCTGGCAACACCGGATGTCTTCGGTGACCCGAGCGCGCGTCGTGAGATCTGTGCCCGGATGCAGTCTGCGGCGCGACCGCAACGATTCACGGCGTACGAACGGGATGTGGCCGTCCCGTCGACCGCTGCGGAATTGGCGCATACGCTGTGGCTGGCGTTGGGAATTCAGCAACCCGGGATGGTCGCGGCCTGGATGAATAACGCCTTACATCTGACGCCATCCGCGGAATTCGCCGGCACGCTACGGCAGCGTATCGTGAGGGGCATGTATCCCGGCGTGCGCGCATTGCATCCGGCCGACCCGCTGCTGCACGGCGCCAGTGCATTGTTGGGATGGCCATTAAGCGCGCTTTCCAGCGAGACGCACGCGTTGGCGCTTCGCCTCGAATTTCCAATCGTCCCAACAGATGCCCGATCTTATTTGGTGTAATGGCTCGCGACGTACTCTTCCAACATCGCGGTAAAGCGGGGGACGATCTCGTCGCCTTGTAACGTGGTGACTTTTTCGCCGTCGACGAATACCGGGGCCTTCGGCGATTCGCCGCTGCCCGGGAGACTGATCCCGATATTCGCGTGTTTGCTTTCGCCGGGACCATTCACGATGCAGCCCATCACTGCGACGCTCATGGTTTCCACGCCGGGATGGGCGGCTTTCCAGGCCGGCATCCGTTGTCCGATGTAGTTCTGGATCTGCTGCGCGAGTTCCTGAAAAAATGTGGAGGTGGTGCGTCCGCAGCCGGGACACGCGGTGACGTGCGGGATGAATTGGCGGAGCCCCAAGACTTGCAAGATTTGCTGCGCGACGATCACTTCCTGGGTGCGGCTGCTGCCCGGTTCGGGCGTCAGCGAGACGCGGATGGTGTCGCCGGTCCCTTCGTGCAACAGCACGCCGAGCGCTGCGGCCGAGGCCGCAATGCCGCGCGAGCCCATCCCCGCTTCGGTCAGCCCTAAGTGCAATGCGTAGTCGCAGCGTTGTGCCAGCGCGCGATAGACGGCGATCAAGTCCGGCACTTGGGAAATTTTGGCGCTGATGACGATGCGGTCGTGCGGCAGTCCGCAACGTTCGGCCAATGCCGCGGATTCCAACGCACTCACTAGCATGGCTTCATGCAGGATGGCCGAACCCGGTTGCGGCGTCGAGCGCTTCGCGTTTGCGTCCATCAATCGCATCAGCACCGATTGATCGAGCGAGCCCCAATTGACGCCGATCCGCACCGGTTTGCCGTATTCGCATGCGATCCCGATCAGTGTGGCGAAGTTCGGGTCGTGCTTCTCGCCGAAACCGCAGTTGCCGGGATTGATCCGATATTTATCGAGCGCGCGCGCGCAGTCGGGGAATTCCTTCAGTAACGTATGGCCGTTGTAATGGAAGTCGCCGATGATCGGCGTGGTGTAGCCGTCGGTCCGTAACTGTGCGACGATTCGTGCCACCGCCGCCGCCGACTCCTTCACGTTAACCGTGATCCGCACCAATTCCGATCCGGCGTCGGCCAATGCTTTAATCTGTTGGACCGTTCCCGCGACATCGGCCGTGTCGGTATTGGTCATCGATTGGACGATGACCGGGGCTTGGCCCCCGACCTGGATGGGACCGATCTGGACTGGAACGGCGCTGCGTCGCACGATAGCCATGCCGCGCGCCGTAGCACCACTGGCCCGCGCGCGTCAAATGGTTCCCCGGCACACGGTCGTAGTGGAGGCCGTCATTCGACCATATTCGTGCGCGGCATATATCCCGCGCGACCTTCCGGGTCGGGGAGGCGTAAGCGAGCGAGCGCACGTTGCGACTTTCCATCATCGGCGACCAGTTGCGCCGCGCGGATCGACATGGGGATGGTGGCTGCGCCCTGGGGCTCGATCGTCGCGAACGGATGATCGGCATTGGGACCGCTGCTCGGGTAGAGAACAAGCGTCCAGTGACTTGGGTTGTGAACGGTGACCTCCCCATCCCGGATATTCAGCGTAAAGGCTCCAGTGGAAGAAAAGAGGGCGTCGGCCGCCGGGACGGCGATCACAAGGTCGTCCGAGCCGTTGCCCGTGACGGCGAGTTGCCGCTCCTGATGGCGACGGACGACGACTGTCGCGTCGGCGGTGATGTCGAGCAAGGACGTGAGGTCAACAGTTAATGAAGGTCGCTGGCCGGGCGTGTATGTGACTCCGCGTTGCAACGCCGCGTGGGGCGTGGATGCGACGGCCCCATGTGACGCGGCGGCAGAACCACGAAAGAGGCCGCGGAGGCGGTCGAGGATCCCACGGCGCGGCGGGGCTCCGGACGCCTCACTAAACGAGACCGCCCGGTGGACCCCCGTGACGGCCGCCGCTGGCTGGGGCGTGCGAACGGGTCGCGCATGATTGGCGTCGGCACCACCCCCGCCGAACCCTCCCATCGAAGTTTGCTGGAACGAGGCCGCGTCAACGGTGCGTGACGACGTCCGCGAAAAATCCCGCATTCCCTCCACGATGTCTCCTTCTTCCCGTGGCAAGACCATGATCCACTGGTCCAGGATCCCCATCGCCCGGAAGACGGCGCGGAAATCGGTGGATCCATCTTCGACCCCGATCCCCGCGACGATATGGTGGCCCGAGGCCAACATCCGTTCCACGACCGGGCGGACATCCGCCGCAGTGACACCGTGGGAGGCGTTGTCGGCCCCGTCGGTCATGAGACACGTAATCCCGCAGGCCTCGACGCCGTCGTTAGCCGGCACGACCCGTCGTTGAACGTCTGTCAAGACCGCCAGCGCTCGGGCGTAAAGTGGGGTCATCCCAGCGGGTAGGTAATTGCGCTCGTCCATCTGCACCGCTTGGCTCGGAGGTAGAAAGTCGAAGAGTGGTCTCCGATTGAGGAAGAGGGTGCGAACCAGGAATTCGGCCGCTTCCCTCTGGTCGGGGTAGTCTTGGATCTGGGCATTATGCCCCCGCCGGACCGCCGCAGCATTGCCGTAATCGGCGATCGAGCTGGAGTCGTCGACGACCATCGTGACGAAGACCCGGACCGGATGGCCGCTCGCGGAACGTTGGATCGCCTGCTGCGCCGGCACCAGCGCTCGGGCGCCTGTGGTATGCGATCTCGTAGGACTGGCGCCTCGGCGACTGCTCGGTGGGGGGATTTTTCCGGCCATATTGGGCTCCTTTGTCAGGTATCCCTCTTATCGGCGTCTTGCCGAAAAAGTTGCTCGGACGTGATCAATCCAGTACCCCATGCCTCATGCCCGCGCTCTCGCTCTATCTGCACATCCCGTATTGCATCCACAAGTGCAGTTATTGCGATTTCTATTCGGTGGGAGTGGGCCAACAGGCGATCCCGGCCGCGCGGTATATGCAACGGCTGAGCGAGGAACTGCAGACGATGGTTACGCAACTCGAGTTGCGTGGGCGATCGCTCCAGTCGATTTTTTTCGGCGGCGGGACGCCGTCGATGATCCCGGCCGCGCTGCTGGGAACTTTTCTCGACACGGTCGCGCAGACGTTCGCCCTCCCGACGGATCTGGAAATCACCTGCGAGGCCAATCCGGAGACGTTGGATCGCGCGTGTTTGCGCGCGTTGCGGGCCGTTGGCGTCAATCGGCTCTCGATCGGCGTGCAATCATTCCAACCGCGCTTCTTGCAGTTTCTCGAACGCGTGCATAGTGCGGAACGCGCCGTGCAAGCCGTTCGCGACGCGTTCGCAGCGGGATTCACGAATATCAATTGCGATCTGATTTTCGGTTTGCCGGGCCAAACGCGGGCGGAACTCGACGACGATCTGGCGCGCGCGTTGGCGCTCGGCACGCCGCATCTCTCAGCGTATCAATTAACGGTGGAACCGAATACGCCGTTGGCGGTGCAGCTTTTGCGCGGCGCCGTCACGCCGATCGACGACGAGGCTGCGTTGACCGCATGGCACGTGGTCCGGGAACGACTCCGCGCCGCCGGCCTCGCGCCGTATGAAATTTCCAACTTCGCGCGCCCTGGCTTTGCCTGTGTCCACAATGCGCATTATTGGGCGAGCGGCGAATACCTGGGCCTCGGCGCCGGCGCAGTGTCTCGCGTCGGAAATCGCCGCTGGCGCCGTGCCCGCCAACTGCCGCGGTATTTGGCCGGTGAACTCGCGATCGATGAGGAGGAAGTCTTGTTCCCGGCGACGCTGCGGTTCGAGTACTGCATGCTCGGTCTGCGCACGACCGCCGGGATTGCGTTCGCGGATTTCGCGGGTCGCTTCGGTCTGCCGTTCACGACCGCCTATCCCGGCGTAACGGAGCGTTGGTGTCGCGACGGCTGGGCCGCCATCCACGCGGATCGCTTGGCCCTCACCGAGTCCGGCCTCGCGCTAGCGGACAGCCTGTGTGCGGAATTATCGCCGTGATCTGATAATAATATTGTCGAGGCGGTGCCATGGTTGCTAAACTGACATGAATAAGGGGGAAACAGTAGATTTCACTGCGGTGCTCATCAGATGCGGCTGAAAGGGGACTGTCATGCGTGAACGGCTAGGGTGGTGCAGTTTAGGACTCTTCCTACTGATGGTCTCGAGTGTCGACGTGGCGATTGCGGCGTCCAAGCCGATTGGGCGACCGCCAACCGCGCGCCCTATCAAGCCGACCGTGACCTTTGGCGTGTTGAAGAGCCTTGCAAGCCTACAAGTCCTGCCCCCATTTCTTCAACCATTGGCGTCGTTACCCGTGGTCGCCTCCAATCCAATTGTGAACACCGTCGTGCCGCCTCCCGCCGTGGGCGAATTAATGAATGAGGCAAACCAGCAAGCGCTCGATCAACAAGCCAAAGCGGCCCTCTGCCAACAGCAACGGAAGGATTGTTGGATCCTCTTAAATGCGCTGTACGATTACGATCTGGACGGATGTTATAATCCGGCCGCCGGCACTCAAGTCGGCGTGCCGCAGCAGGCGTGCGCCGACGTTGCCGGCAGCTTTTTTAAAACCGTCCCGATGCCCGATACTGTTTTTTCCGCGATGGCTACATGGGAGCCGCGACATATTTTCCCCTCTACCGATGCGAGTGCTCCGGTTCTGGGGCATACGCTGGCAGGATCCGTGGTCGATTGGTGTGTTGGGGATCGCTTCGGAGCCGCCAATGCGTGCGACGGGTCACTCGGGGCGTGCGTCAATGAAGATTTTCATTTCTCAAACGATAAGATCGATCTCGCCACGACGCCACACCCGGCTTATACCAATTTTCATTTTGCGGTCCATTGCCACAATGGGGGATATGAGGAATATTGTACGCAACCGACCATGCCCGACAAAGGGATGTTGGAATGGTATCCGGATCCAAAATTTTTCAAGATCAATGCAAATGGAATGATCGGCGCCGGTGCCGTGCAGTTCCCGATCCATAAGCCAATCAAAATCGATTACCCGATTCAGTATTGCAACGATGCCGGCGTCGGCAATTTTGCCGTGTTGCAATATATGTGGTTTGGTTTTGCGCCGATCCCAATGTCGTTCGGTGGAGGGGCGGAAGTGCGTATGGTCTGCGGGATCGGCGGTGTTGGCGGCGGTGGAGTATTAGCGAATGCGCCGTTAGAGCAAACATACCTCGACGCCTGTTATGCCATTCCGGATACGCCGGGCCATCAATTATGTATCGACAAGATCGTCTCGCTCCCTGCGAATGCGGGTTTTGGCTGCCAAATCCATTACACGATCAAATAAGTCCCCTCCGGCGTTCTCTGTGTGCCGCCTTCGGGATTGACAGGGTCATCCCCTCTGCATAGGACGCCAAGATGCAGCTGGGGCGACCGATGGCGAGAGGTGCGCCGCGACGGCGGATGCATCCGCAATTGCGCGACATCGTCAGGACTTTTCGTGTGACGCGCGCTGGGAAATTCTATTTCCCGCAGGTCACCGTTCGCAGTGGTCGGCTGAGCGAAGCCGTTACAGCTCCACTGACATCCGCGACACTGCCTGATTTGGTCGCGACAATGGGCCGCCTGACGCCGGCGTTGTGGTGCGACGACCGAGACGTGACCGTAGAGACAGCGATCCCCTCTGCGCTGGAACTGAGTGACATCGGTCGCCGACGAGTCGATGGTGTCGGAGCCGATGGCTTGATGGTCATTCTTCCTGAACAACGGAGGACGTGGGGGGAGTTGCGCGCGGTCCCTGCTATGCGGAGCGATGGGCGCAGCGCTCCAGCCCATCAGCGCGCGATGGTCTTGGGGTTGCAAGCGGCGCAGCCCCACTCGTGGCCGGTTGCGCGATTATTGTTACTCGCGGATCCGCAGCGTGTCGAGCCGGCGATCACGGGCGCTCAGTGGCTCATTACGGCATCTGCCGATGTTTTCAGTGCGCTGTTGGCTCGCCATTATGGTGGCCCGCCTCTCGCAGGACACGATCTGGCACTCGAAGCGGCGGCGTTGTTCTTGCACGCAGGCGCGGTGTGTGACGTGCGTCGGACCGTGACATTCGAAACGAGTCGGATGGTGACTGTCACACGCCGCGTTCCTTATTCAAGAATCGCGCAAGGGGCGTATCGGGTGGATGAAGGCGGCGACGGTTGTCTTCCGGTGCGGGACTTGGAAGAAGAACGCGTTCCCCATCGGGAACAAAGACGGCAAGCGGTCACGTTCGGGCCGGATCGCCGCTGGACTGTTACGACGACAGATGCCCCAGCTATACGTTCGAGTGACCGGATCGAATCCACGCTCGTGCAGGCCACCGACTGGACCGTGGCCGCATTCTGTCATGGTGGGACGCGGCTGCTCTCCATGACCCACGTCTTCCCAGTTGACCCGGAGCATCTCAATTTCCCACCCCCGGCGTGGTTGGGTGGTCTGTGATGCTGTGCCAGCCGGAAGAGCCGGCAGCAATCGGTAGTTTTCCATTGGAGCCATCCCTCTTGACCCCCACCCCAGGGCCCTGCTAATCCGCCGACACTCTGATCCTTATGTCGATTGCGCTCAGCCAGCGGGAAGCGGCCGTGCTTGGCCATGTGGTCGAAACCTATTTGCAGACCGGGGAACCGGTTGGGTCGCAAGTGGTGGCGCGTGCCTTTGCGGTCGCGGCGCAGACGTCGTTGTCCTCGGCCTCGATCCGTAACATTATGGCGGATCTCGAAGTCGCGGGATTATTGACGCATCCACACCCCTCCGCTGGCCGTGTCCCGACCTCGTGCGGGTTGCGCTATTTTGTCGACTGCTTGGTCGAGACCCCGCCGCTGTCGGACGTGGAGCAACGCGCGATGCAGGCGCAATATGCGCAGACCGAGCCGGAGCTGCATGCGATTTTGGGCGAGGCGTCGCGACTGCTCTCGCGTCTTTCCCACTACGCCGGGATCGTCGTTCGTCCGGCACGACGCGAGCTCGTGTTTCGGCAGATGCAGTTTGTGAAACTGTCGGAGCGGCGCTTATTGGGCATCTTCGTGACGCGCGAAGGCGTGACGCAGAATCGGGTGATCGATGTCGAGCAGGAACAGAGTTATCTGGACCTGGAACGGATTAATAACTATTGTAACGCGGCGTTCCTAGGACTCACGTTAGTGGAAGCGCGGGCCAAGGCGACGCACGAATTGACCGTGGCGCAACGCGAAGTCGACGACTGGGCGACGCGCGCGATGCGATTCGCCGCCGCGACGCTCGCCAAAGACGAACGCGACGCGGCCGCGGATCTGGTTGTGGAAGGGAGTAGTCAGTTGCTGGAATGTCCGGAATTTGCGGAAAATCCGCGGACGCGGGCATTACTCGCGGCCTTAGAGGAACGCCAACAGATTGCGGCGTTGCTGGCGCGGGCCGAAGCGAGCGATGAAATGCAGGTCTTCATCGGCGGCGAGAGCGGCTATGACGCGTTATCCGAATGCAGCGTTGTCGTGTCGCCGTATCATCGCGGCGGCGCGGTCTTAGGCACGCTCGGCGTGATCGGTCCCACTCGCATGGCCTACGGCCGCGTGATCCCTTTAGTACAGTGCACGGCGATGCAAGTGAGCGAGTGGTTGGGGAAACAATAAAAATATGACCGAAGCGAAATCAAAAGTGGATGCGTTGCGCGAGGCGTTGGCGAAGCGGCGAGCGGCGGAGGCGAGCGCGCCCGAAGCGGCGAGCGGCGATGAGGAAGTGACGCCGACCGAGACCGCGAGCGGCGAATCGGCCAATGGAGCGGGCGCGACATCGGACGAATTATTGACACGAGTACAAACGGCCGAGACGCAGGCTTCAGCGGCGCGGGATCAATATCTGCGCACATTGGCCGAATTCGAAAACGTCCGCAAACGCCTCGAACGGGAGCGGGACGACGCGATCGCGTTTGCCAACGAACGCTTGTTGCGCGAAGTGATGCCGGTCCTCGATCATCTCAACGAAGCGTTAGGCACAGTCGTTGCGAGTGCGGCGGACGCGGCTGCGCCGAGCGGGTTGCCAGCGTTTGTGGAAGGTGTCGAGCTGACGCAACGGCAATTTCTCTCCATCTTAAATCGCTTCGGCTTCGAAGAAATTCCGACGATCGTCGGAGCAAAATTCGATCCGACCATGCACGAAGCGGTCGCGCAAGTGGACGCGGAAGGGGCGGCGTCCGGCACGATTGTGGTGTGTCATCGTCGAGGCTATCGCTTGAACGGCCGCTTGTTGCGTGCCGCCTTGGTCGTCGTAGCACGGTAACGGGTCTGTAAGGGGGAGCCATGAACGGTGTTAAGGTGCGGTGGGGTGCAATCGTGGCCGGGTTTGGGCTTGCGGTCAGCGGATGTGTGGGACAGCCGATCGGGAAGGCGCCGACGACGCCACGCGGTCCGAAGGGCGGGCCCGCCACGGTCGGCGTGATCTTGCCACTGTCGGGTGATAAAGCGATGGTCGGACGGCGCTCGTTGGACGGGATCGAGTGCGCGGCCGGCAAGCGGGCGCCGTGCGCGGCGCGCGCGAACATCACGATCGTTACGCGCGATTCCGCGGGTAGTCCGGTCAAGGCGACGGAGGCCGTCGATGCATTAGTCCAACAGGAACATGTCGCGGCGATCATTGGCCCGATCGACTCTCCGAGCGCCAAACCGGCGGCGGAGCGTGCGGAGCAGCTCAGCGTCCCGTTCATCAGTCTGAGCCCCGGCGCGAGCATCGCGCGGATCGGTCCGCACACGTATCGGGTCGGGATCAATCCGGCGAAATTGGTCCATGCGATCGCTCGCTACGCCGTGAAGGAGCGCGGATTCACGCGCTTCGCGATCCTCCACCCGGAGAGCCACTACGGGACCGCGAATCGCGATCTGTTCCGCAATGCGATTACGTCGCTCGGCGGTCAGATCGTCGTGGAACGGCCGTACAAGGCCAACATCGGCCAAATCGTGGCCGCACGCGATCGGCTGTCGCAAATGCCGCGGCCGCCGAAGACGGAAGTCGCAGTGGAAGTGACGAGTACGGAAGGACAGCCCTCGATCGAAGAGCCGCCGCCGTTGCCGAAGTTGGCCGCGCTCGACGGCGTCGATGCCGTCTTTATTCCCGACAGCCCGCGTTCGGTCGCGAGTCTGTTGAAGGCGTATGGCCCCAAAGTGTTGGGTGGCGCGACGATCCTCGGTGTCAATTCGTTGAATGACCCGGCGATCTTGGCCGGCGGGCAGGCCGTCGAAGGTGCGTTGTTTGCCGACGGATTTTTCCGCGACAGTGCCCAAGTCGACACGCAACAGTTCGTTTCGACATTTGCGCAGGCCTTCAATCATGACCCGACGCGGCTCGAGGCCGAAGGTTACGACGCGTTGCAATTTGTCGCCGAAGGGGTGCGGAAAGGCGGTTCCACGCCGGAGGCGCTGCAACGCGCGCTGCAACGGACCAAGAAATTGCACGGCGTCACAGGCACGATGCGCTTTACGTCGGAGGGCGATGTGGACAAAGAGGTCTTCATCCTGACGATCGCCGGCGGACGCATTCAAGAAGTGGGGCGTCGTTCGGCGGATTTGCGTGCGGAGTATGAAACCGGTGAACCGAAATTCCGCGCCAGTAGCGCGCCGCTCGACGCCGAGCGCTATGGCGGCAAGAATGCGCCGACGCCCGGGCAGGACTGGGACAAATATGCGGAATAAAGTGTCGTTTGTCGGAATGCGCGTGCGAATCTATGTCGATCGATGAGTTTACATTGTTGGGACAGTTGCTGGCGGAGACGCCGACACAAGCGGAAGCGTTGCTCTGCGGAGTGGGCGATGATTGTGCGGTCGTCAGCGGTGGGGCTCATCGTGATTGGCTGATCAGTACCGATCACTGTGTCGAAGGCATCCACTTTCGTCGTTCCTGGGCGGAGTGGTCGGTGCTCGGCGGGAAGGCTGCGCTGGCCGCGTTGAGTGATATCGCCGCGATGGGCGGTCGTCCCCGCTTCGTGTTAGTCGGTTTGGGCATTCCCGATTCCATGTGCGCTGCCGAGGTGCGCGAATGTTTTCGTGGTGTGCGCGTCGCCGCGACCGACGCCGGCGCGCTGGTCATCGGGGGCGATACGACGCGTGCTGAACTCGGATGTCATTTGGCGATTACCGTGATCGGGGAAGTGCCGCATGGTCGCGCGTTGTATCGTCGTGGCGCACGGCCCGGGGATAGCCTCTACGTCACCGGCTGGCTGGGCGGTTCCGCTGCGGGATTACAGCTCTTAATGGCGCGCGATCAATCGGAAGGCGCGACGTCTGCCGATCCGCTGTCGCGCGATCGGCTCATGCAGCGGCATTTGCATCCGCCGTTGCGCACGGCTGCGGGCCAATGGTTGGCCTCCACGGGATGTGTCTCCGCGATGATCGATATCAGCGACGGCCTATTGGCCGATGTCGGCCAGATCGCGACCGCGAGCGGCGTGCGCGTGCAAATTGAAGCCGTGCGCGTGCCGTTGTGCGAAGGCGTCACCGCCGTGGCCGAGGCGCGGGGCGAAGATCCGCTGGCATTCGGCGCGGCCAGTGGGGAAGAATATGAACTGGCGTTCACGGTCTTCGGTTCGCGTGCGGCCGCTTTTCGCCAACTCGTGGCCGGGGCGGAACGGACGCTCGGCCATCCGCTGACGTATCTCGGTGAAGTGCAGGAAGGCGCGGGCGTCGCGCTGTCGGACCCGAATGGGCGGTCAATGCCGATCGCGTCATCCGGATTCGCCCACCAATTTCAGGAATAAACGGAGCGATGGGGAATGGCGGCGCTTGTCCATGCACTCCCGTTTTTCGGCGTCGTGTTGCTCCTGTTGGGGTATTCCGCATTTTTTTCCTGTTCCGAGACGGCGTTCTTTTCGTTGAGTCGCGTCACGTTGAGTCGCTTGCGCGCCGAGACGGGCTATGCGGCACGCCGGTTAGTGCAGATGTTGAAACAGCCCCGCGAAACGCTGATCGGCATTCTGCTCGGCAACGAAATCACCAACATCACGATTGCGATCGCGGCCGCGGAGGGGATGAACCATCTCGTGAGCGATCCGTGGTTCGGGCCGCTGGTCTCCGTCGCGGTTACGACGCCGCTGGTCGTCGTGTTCGGCGAAGTATTGCCGAAGAACTTCGCGATCGGGCTGGCGCCGCGCATCTCGTTGTGGCTCGGTGTGCCGATGTCGTTCTTCCTGGCGCTCACTGCGCCGCTGCGCTGGGGACTGACGCGGATTGCGGATGCCGGCGTGCGCTTGTTCGGCGGCGATCCGCGGCAAGTACGGTCGATGATCATCGAAGAAGAATTCCGGCATATGGTCGATCTCGGCACCGCGAGCGGCGCGTTGAGTCCCTCCGAAGGCGCGTTGATCCACGGCGTGTTTGCGTTCGGCGATCTGACCGTCGCGCATGTGATGACGGTCGCCGAGCGGATGTTCCGTCTCCCGCTCAATTGGCCGTATGAACGGATTTTGGAAGAAGTGCGCCAAGCGCAATTTTCTCGCGTGCCTGTTTATCAGGACGATCCGGACGATATCGTCGGCCTGATTTATGTGCGCGACCTCCTCTCGCTGCAACGGGGGCGCGAGCATGGCGTGATGCGCGAACTGGAATCGATCGTGCGTCCCGTGCTCTTTGTGGCGCCGACCATGCGACTCGACGAAGTGCTGCTCGAATTTCAGCGCACGAAATTGCATATGGCCGTCGTGATCGACACGCCCCAACACGTGGTGGGCTTGATCACGCTCGACGACGTCCTGGACGCGTTAATCGGGCATCCGCCCCGCGGCGAGGGGGCGGCATGATGCTCATCGCATGGCCGGCGTTCGATTCATGGGGTCCCGTGGCCGGCGGCGTGCTGCTCTGTCTATTAACTGAGGGATTTTTCTCCGGTTCGGAACTGGCGCTCGTTTCCTGCGACAAGGCACGACTGCATCAACGCGCGGCCGGCGGTAGTCGTGGGGCCCAATTGGCGGAGCGCTTGCTAAAAAATCCGGCGCATCTGTTCGGCACTACGTTGCTCGGCACGAACTTGTCCACGATCGCGGCCTCGACGCTCACGACGTTTTATCTGATCTCGCTTGGTGGGCCGGCGCTCGGATCGTTTGCGATCCTGCTCGCTCCCGTGATTCTCATCTTCGCGGAAATCTTGCCGAAGAGCATTTATCAGCATCATGCGGATCGCTTGGTCGATCGGATTGCGCCGATCCTCTTCCTGTTTCGTTCCTGCATGTATCCCGCCATTCTGCTGTTGGCGCGGATTACGGAGCGATTCTTGGGCGAAGTCCGCCGTGCGAGCACGAATGAACCACGGATCAATCGCGAAGAGCTCCAACTGTTGCTGCATGGCGACGAGGCCGTGCAGAGCGATATCCGCCCCAACGAACGGAAAATGGTCACGCGCATTCTGCGGTTGGCGGAACGGCGCGTAAAGCACGCGATGATCCCGCTCAGTGAAATGGAATGTGTCGTGCTCGAATCGAATCGCGACGAGGCGCTGACGATTTTCGCGTTGAAGGGCTATGCCCATTTGCCGGTGTACGCCCATCGCGTCGATAACGTGATCGGCATTTTGGAAGCGGCGGATGTCCTTTGTGCGGCGTCGAACACGCCGCTGTCCGGACTGATGCATTCACCGGCCTACGTGCCGGAGGAAATGCCGATCCCGGAGCTGATCCGCCTGTTGCGTGGACGGCAGGAACGCGCGGCCGTGGTGGTCGATGAATATGGCGCTACCGTCGGGCTCGTGGCGCTGGAGGCGATTTGCGAAGAATTGGTCGGCGAAATTCACGACGAATTCGCGTGGGTGGAGCCGCGCTATCGCGCCCTCGGTCCGCAACACTATTGGCTGCAAGGCCGGTTGGAACTCGATGACGCGCAACGGCTGCTGGGCCTTGACGTGCCGAAGGGTGATTATAAAACGATCGGCGGACTGCTGCTGGCCCAAATGGGCAGCATTCCGCGCGCTGGCGCGCAGTGTACGATCGGCGCGTGGCGCTTCACCGTGCGGGAGGCGAATGCGCGGACGATCGTTGCGGTCGAAGCGCAACGGATGGAGGTCGCCACGTGAAAAAACGGCGCGCCAATGCTCCGGATGTGGAGGCTGCGGATCTCGTCGTCATCGAGGCGAATATCGACGATATGAATCCGGAGTGGTTCGAATATCTCATCGAGCGCTTGTTGGCGGCGGGTGCGGTCGACGTCACGGTGCGGCCGGTGCTGATGAAAAAGCGGCGCTTGGCCGCGCAGCTCCAAGTGTTGTGTGTGGCGGAGCGCCGGGAACGGTTAGTGCGGATCATCTTCGCCGAGACGACGACGTTCGGCGTCCGCTTTTATCCGGTGGAGCGCTGTACGTTGCGACGCGTAGTGCGGAAAGTCCGGACGCCGCACGGCCTGGTTCCGGTCAAATGCGGCTGGCTCGGAGACGAATTGTTGCAATGCAGTCCCGAATATGAGGCCTGCAAAGCAATCGCCCGCAAACGGCGAGTGCCGTTGCGGGAGATTTATCGCCTGGCCGTCGCCGCGGCGCTGCGATAGCGATCGGGCATCGCAGCGCTCGTTGCGGCCTCCCTAACCGAGAGGCGCTAATTGCGCGAAGTATTCGAACGGACTGAGCACGTGGCAGCGACCGTGCGAATAGGAGCGTTTCAATTGCCCGACGATTTGCACAGCGCGTTTGGGTTGCAACCGCTCGGCATAGTAGCGGAGGGACGGCGTGATGCGGTCCTCCGACCACTTGACCTCGATGAGTTCTTCGAGTCGGCCGTCGCAGGTCAGGACGAAATCGATCTCGCGGCCTTCCTTGTCTCGCAAGTAGCGGAGTTCCCACCGATCGCCACGGCTGTCCTCCAGAAAATGAAGGCGTTTCAGCAGATGCGTTGCGACTAAATTTTCGAATCGCGCGCCGTCGTCGTTGAGGACATCGGCATTGTCAAAAAAATAGATCTTCGGCGGTTTTTTGATCGCCCGCGCAAGTCGGTGGGTGTACGGCGGCACGAGAAACAGGAGATACATAGTTTCGAGCAGCGCCACCCAATGCCGGATCGACTTGAAGGCGACTTCCATGTCCTGCGCGAGATGGGCATACACGACCGGGGTTCCGACGCGTGTGCGAAGGGCATCGGCCAAGATGGCGAGGTGTGAAAGGTCGCGGATCGTTTCCAGATCGCGGATATCCTCGCGGAGAATGCGGGCATACCGTTCTGTCCGCCAACGTTTGGCTTCGATCGGGTCGTTCGCGAGAAACGGTTCGGGGAACCCGCCGACCGTCATGAGGCGCCGAAAGGCATCTTGCGGTTTCATGCGTGGCGGTAATTCATGCAGTGAGAAGGGGTGGAGCCGCCAATAGTGATAGCGACCGAGGAGTGAGTCGCCACCGCGTCGATAGAGGTCGAGCCGCGCGCTGCCAGTGACCAAGATTTGATGAGCCGCGCGATATTTGTCGTAAAGGCCTTTCAACCACGTTTTCCATCGGGCCATTTTGTGGAGTTCGTCGAAGATCAGGAGCGATTCGTCGGCCAGCCAACGTCGCTGCCGAATGGCCCGGCGATCGTCCGGATCGTCCCAATTGTAGTAATAACTTTTGCGCCGCGTCGATGGGAGCAGGGATTGTGCCAGAGTTGTTTTGCCGACCTGCCGCGGACCGCCCACCAGCACCATTTTCTTGGTCAGATCGCGTGCGATGAACGGCGTGAGGTAGCGCATGTGGCTATATTGCCCCGCAGGGTATTTTGGTCAAGTCTAAATTTTCCTGCAGGGAAATATGGCCAGGCCTCTGATCGTCAGGTCTGTTGTCTCTGGGTGATTGCGCTTTTCATAGGCATTGACGTAAGAGAGGCGCATCGCCAAGAGAGTTGTCCGACAAACGACGAAAGGAGATCGTTATGGCTCATCAACCGAAAGCGGCGCCGTTGGCGCTGGGGAGTGTCGCGCCGGGCTGGACGTTGTCCGCGACCGACGGGCGCGAATATGCGCTGCCGCGTGACCACGGGGCGAAGGGCACCGTAGTGTTTTTCACCTGTAACCACTGCCCGTACGTGAAGGCCTACGACGCGCGCATCAATGCACTCGCGAAGGAATTCGCGCCCAAAGGTATTGCGTTCTTCGGGATCAACGCGAACGATGTGGAGGCGTATCCGGATGACAGCTTTGCCAAGATGCAGGAAAAAAGCCGCGCGCAGGCGCTGCCTTACACATATCTGCGCGACGACACGCAGCAGGCCGCACTCGATTACGGCGCCGGCTGCACGCCGGAATTTTTCTGCTTCAACGCGCAACTCCGTCTGGTCTACACCGGCCGGCTCGACGACAACATGGAAGAGCCGAAGCAAGTCCAACACCCGTATCTGCGCGACGCGATCACGGCCGTGCTGGCCGGCACGACGCCGCCGACGCAACAGTCGCACGCGATCGGCTGCTCGGTGAAGTGGAAGGGGTAGTGTGCAGCCTTAATAGGTAAGCGGCGTCATCCTGAGCCTCCGCCAAAGGCGGACCCGCCTCCGGCGGGGGCAGAGGCGAAGGATCCAGTTGATTCCACTGGATCCTTCGTCGCACTCAGGATGACGTCTTTTTGCGTGTTTATTTCCTAGTCCGGAGCGACAAACGGAAGTGGCCGCCGGTGCATGCGACGTGTGTGGGCGTGTCCGGCGGGAGGAGAATTGCCAGCTCTTCTAAGAGTCCCCGCGTTCGTTCCAAGGCGTCGCGATCGGAGACGCACGGACCGGAGAGTTCATACGTCATGTCGCCGTTCCATCCGCTCGCGTTGACTTCGCCGAAGCGTGGATTGCTAAAGCGCAGGCTCGAGTGACTGATGCTGCCGCAGCCGAGATACAACAGCGCGCTGAGACAGATGCGGGCCAAGTCGCGGGCGGCCGTGCCGGCTATCCCGAAGCGGCCGGCCGCGCGGCGGAGTGTCGTAGCGTCATGCGTTGTGGGCCTGATGCCGGATGCTGGCGTCGTGGTTGTCTTCGCCGCGCTGGCCGTTCGCCGACTGAGCAATGCGCGAATTGCAGGAAATCTCCCGGCCGTTGTGCCGCGGGTGTGGATTGTGGGCATTGATGCCTCCTTTGGTGTTCCTCTACGTTCATCAGAGGTATCGGCCAGTCTGCGGAAAAGTTGCTTATGTGAGAAAGTGATGTGGCATATATGGGGGGTGTCGGGGGGGCGTGCTGTGGCAAACGACAGCCTGTGGCTGTCGGCAAACACAGCATGCTGATGAAGTCCGGCGGAACCGATCCAGGCTGGCCGGGCGTCCCCCGACTTTTCCGCCAGAGGCGGATCCGCCTTCGGCGGAAGCGACACCAGACCGGGCTTTGCCGGTCCGAGCGAATAGTTGCGTAAGCTTGACCTGTACCATATTGTGTGCAAATCTCATTGAGAAATGCACAGGAGGACGATGTGAGAACGAATGTTACCATCGATGGCCAGTTGGTTGAGGCGGTGCGGGTGGCGGCGGGCGTGACTACGAAGGCCAAGGCTGTGGTGGAGGCAATGCAAGAGTATCTGCGTTGGCATCGGATCGGGACCGTGCGGCGGTTTCAGGGCAAATTGCGATTTCGCCGCGATACCGCGGAGGCCCGGCACCGTGGCCGCTGAGCTGGTCATCCTCGATACGTCGATCTGGATCGAATACTTTCACGGCAAAGCCGCGGATCTCTGTCAGGACGTCGATGCACTGATCGCCACACGACGGTTACGCCATCTCACGGTCATTACGGCGGAACTGCTGCGCGGGGCCGTGGCCACGCGGGAGCGCCGTATCATTGCCCAGACGGTCGCATTCATTCCGCGGGTTCCGCTGACGGATGAATTCTGGATGACGGTCGGCGAGTTCTGCTTTGATTTGGCCCGCCAAGGGGTCGTCGCCCACTTGATCGACGCATGGATTGCGAAGGCCGCGATCAATGCACGCTGTGCCCTCTGGAGCCTGGACCATCACTTCAGCGCGATTGCCCGCCGCACGCCGCTCAGACTGTACGGGGGCGAGGTCGGCTAACCCCCATCCCTTCATGGTCAATAATCCGGAACCAACAGACCTGTGCTCATACGAGAGCATCTCATAATTCCTTATTGAACTGTGACGTCATTCTGAGCGAAGCCGCTGCGTCCGCCTCTGGCGGAAAGAATCCAGTGGAATCAACTGGATCCTTCGCCTAACGGCTCAGGATGACGTCTCTTACCTATTTATGAGATATGCTCTAGGAACATGGTCTGGTGTGTGACGATCGCTATGGATTTGGTTGAACGAGGGAGCAGGGCAAGTCCTGAGTGCGGAACAGACTGTGCGCAATGACACCACCGCCGCATGTCTCATACTCAGTTCGTAGCGCAGGCGGAGAAAAATTACGAAGCTCGATACGTCCGGAGCGAATGCCACACTTTCTTTTCAGTGCATCGGTAAAGGCGAAAGTCTCCGCAGCGAAGTTCGGCACGCACCCACTGATCCCAACGGAGTGGCCCGGCGGCGGTATTTCACCCCAACTTGGCACAAAATGGGCGCACCCGCTTGAACCGAAGAGGCTGCTGAGGCAAAAAGCGAACCGTGTCAGTGTGAGACGGAGAAACATCCCTCGCCCGTGGCCGTCGTGGACCTCTGCTGTCCTCCCGGCTGCGACGTGTTGTTTCCTGCCGGTCTCTTGCTGACGCAATGAGGTGCGGGAGCGGGAGTGCCCCACTGTCGTAGTGGCAAATGGTTGAATTCTAGGCATGACGACCTCCTGGTGCCCTCTGTATCGGCCGGCCCGCGAAATAGTTGCTTGCGATGGGCTATGTTCAGTATATATAATAAAATTATATATACGTATAAAATATTTATGTTCAAACTCCTCATTAAATCCGCGGTGCGCCGTAAAATCGTTGTCCTCTTTGCGCTAAATCCGGAAGTGCACTTGTATGCGCGGCAAGTGGCTCGGGAGCTTGACGAATCGCCGCATGCCGTCGGATTGGAGCTCAAGGCGTTAGTGGTCGGCGGGCTGCTGACTGCGCGTGGCGCGCTGCGCCGCCTGACGTATGTGTGGAATCCGGCGTATCCGTACGCAACACTGTTACAACAGGCCGCGGAGCGGTGGCGGGCCACGGGGCAGGCCGAGGCGGCGCGGATTCCGGATCTGGCGCAGCGGTCGCGGATGGATGCCAACCTGGCCCGACTCGTCCCCGCGATTGTGGAGCGGTATCGGCCGGAGAAAATCATCTTGTTTGGGTCGGCGGTCAGCGGCGTGGTCGGCCCGTATTCCGACCTGGACTTAGCGATCGTCAAGCAGACGGCGTTGCCGTTCAGTAAGCGCGCGCCGATGTTAGCCGGACTGGTCGATTACGATATCGATGTCGATTTTTTTATCTATACGCCGCGGGAGTTTGCGGTCGGGGCGCGGAACACGCCGTTCATCCGAGACGAGATCCTCAAGAAGGGGAGAGTGGTCTATGAAGCCACATGAGCGGTGGTTCTATTTTGCCGATCAAGACCTGGCCTTCGCGCGGGCGGGTTTTCGCGACGGGTTTTATGCCCATGTATGCAGTTTGAGCCAACAGGCGGTCGAAAAGGCGATGAAGGCCTATTTGGTGTGGAAGCAGCGCAATCCTCCGAAGACGCATGGCTTGCTCGCGCTCCACCGGCTGTTGGATGTTTCGTGGATGGAAGCGCATCTGCCGGCGCTGAAACGGTTGTCCGAATTTTATCTCCCGACGCGCTATCCCGACGCGATCGCCGGCACGTTGCCGGACGGTCTCCCCGATCGGGGCGATGCCAAACAGGCCCTCGCCTGGGCCGACGCGGTCGTACAATTGGTGCGTGGCAAGATGCGCGGTGCGCGGGGCGTCGGGTAGTTGCCGCCAGCCGCATCACTTGTTTCGGATGGCGAGTAATTCCTCGACGACGACCAGATCGCGATGCCGGCCGAGGGCTTGCTTGCTCTTGATCAAGTCATCGATGGCCATGAGATGACATTGACCACCAAACAACTCAATGGTGCTTGCGTGTCGCATGACGTCAATAAAATCACCAACGGCCGCGACGCGGGATACCAGATCAAGCACTCCAAGATCCGTCTCGAGGTCGAGATTTTTGATCCGACGGAGATCGTGCGGATGTTCCAAGAAGGATAACTTGTCTGATGTCATGCGGTGTCGGGGGTGTAGCGGCGCGAGGATGCGGCGCAGCTCCTGCAAGTGTTCGGGTGAAAAGGCGAGACAGATGTCGATGTCGCGGGTGGTTTGGTTGCATCCATGGAGCACTGCAGCGAAGCCACCGATCAGCACGAAGTCGAGCGGACTCTTAACGAGGAACTCGATGAGAGATTGGAGATGTTGCATGCGCCGCCGCTCGTTGCTCCCGTGTCATCTGGTGTAAGGTGTTGATCGTGTCAAGTGTGTCCTGATGTTGGGCAATGCGCGCTTCATATGACAGCTGCAGGTTGGCGCGCAGCATCCAGATGTCGACTCCGCGCTCTAGCCATTCCTGATCTTGAGGGGTGAGTGCATCCACTTAATCCTCACTCCGGCCGCCGCCGAGCAATCCGGTGCGGAGCAGCAAATAGAGCAGGTTCAACACGGCGGCCGCTGCGGCGGCGACGTAGGTCCACGCGGCGGCGTTCAATACCGCGCTGACGCCGCCCGAATCTGCGGGACTGATCAGGCCGAGCTGCGGGAGCAGGCGTTTGGCGCGCGCCGAGGCGTCGATTTCGACCGGCAGGGTGATGAATTGAAAAATCACGGCGACGGTAAAGAGCAAGATGCCGAATTTGACCATCGCGAACGCGTGAAGAAAGATGCCGAGGAAGATCAGGATATAGGAAAAATTACTCCCGAACATCGCGACCGGGGCCATCGCGTTGCGGAGCGCCAACGCGGCGTAGCCGGTGGCGTGTTGAATGGCGTGGCCGACTTCATGCGCGGCAATTGCTTGCGCCGCGACGGAGCGACTGTCGTAGACGCCAGGCGAGAGGCGGATGACGCGCGTCCGTGGGTCGTAGTGATCGCTGAGCATCCCATCCCCACCGAGGAAGGAAAAACCCCGCACCGGCTCCACGGGGACGTCTTGCAGCCCGTGTTGATCCAGAATTTTGCGGGCCACTTGCGCGCCCGTATACCCCGTGCCCGCCGGCACTTGGCTGTAGCGCGCAAAGGCCGATTTGACGCGAAACGTCGCCCATCCGGAAAACGCGAGCGCGACCAACGTGACGAGCAGATAGAGTGGATCGAAGTAGAACATAGCGTGTGCCTCCTCTAATGATAGGAGCAGGATATGGGGTAGCGGACTGAGGATGTCAATCGCGTCCGGAATTGTGTAGGGGGTGGTGAGTGTCATAATCTGCTGAATTTGCATGTAGTTTTTCCTACCGGTGTTGAATTTGAACTGCGCACCGTATTTTTCTCGCAACTTATTCGACCCGGCGCCGATAAGCTCAGTAACAGGAGGCATCACCATATGGCTGCGATCCATCCGTATCGACAGGCGCGCATCGCGGTACCAGGCAAACGTTTTCGGATGGGTTCGTCTCGTTCGGGTGAAGGCCCGGTGCGGGAGGTGACGGTGGCGGGGTTTGCGCTGGCAAAGTGCATGACCAGCGCTGGGCAATTCAAGGCCCATTGCACGGCGCAACAGACGCTCCCGTACGGACGCTTGTTGTTCAGTGCGGAGGGCCATGTGGTCGGGGCGCTGCGCGGAGCGACGAAAGAGCAGACCGGAGCGGCGGTGCTGCAGTTCGCGGTGAACGACGTGCGCTGGAGTATGGCGTCGGACTGGATGCAGTTGGTGCCGATGCCGGAGCAGTATGTCGCACGTTTTAGTAAGATTCCGCGGGCCGATTCCCGCTTCCTGGCTGACGAATTACCGGCTTCGATGATGTTCTGGGAAGAAGCCGCCTGCTATGCCCTCTGTGCGGGAGGGCGATTGCCGACCGAGGCCGAATATGAATTAGCGGCCCGTTCGGATGCATCAGGGAATGTGCGCGAAGGCGAGGACGTCGCGGGAACGGTGGATGGCACCGTGACGGTCGAGACCGCGCACTGCGGACAAAATTGGGACGCCGGTGGCCTATTGTCGGTGGATACCGGCAAGCCAGCGCATCCGCTGGGGTTCATGCACCTGGCTGGGAATCTGTGGATGTACTGTGCGGATCATTGGTCAGAGGCCCTCGATTCGACGGACGTCGACCAACCACTCCACTTTGCTGCGTCTGACTTACGACACGTGCTGCGCGGCGGGGCCTGGAGCAGTTATCCGGAGTACGCTCGCGCGTCCGCTCGCAACTACTGCGGCGACGACTACAACAGCAATGTGGGCGTTCGGGTGGCGTGGCCCCAGGACTCCCAATCGTAACCCTTTTATTTTCTTACCTTCAGCACCGGCATTCGGCTTGACGTGGAATTCAGCAGGTCATGCTGAAAGTCCCAACGAGTTGTTGAATGAGGACTCAACGGTTCGGCCGTTCCGGAAAGGTCCAGAGGGGCCCTTTTTCAACAGCCAGTTAGACATCAACCTAAAACGGATAATCCAACGTCGTATACACGGCGACGCCGTCGCGGGTGTAGCCGACGTCGATGCGGCCGAGCACGCTGGGGGGGGCACGCATTCGGAAGCCGACGCCGCCGGCGGGTTCGAAGTGGTGCGGCGCGATGTCGCGCAGTCGATGGAAAACTTGGCCGGCGCCGCAGAACGGATCGATCGAGAACGAGACCGGCGTATCGAAGATCCGCCACTCTTTAATGAGCACGCGGGCTTCGAGTTCGAGCAGTGCGGCGCCGTGATCGGTGAAGCGGCGACTGATGAAGCCGCGCAAATTGCGTTCGCCACCGAGATGCGATTGGTGGAAAAATGGGATTTGATCGCCAAGCAGTTGTTGAAACCAGAGGTTGCCGACCAGGGTCACGCGGCGCTGCGGCTGCCAGGCCGCTTTGCTGCGCAGCTCGACGCCGCCGAACGGCGTGTCGGGCCCGGTTAGTTGATGGGAAATGGTCCCGAGTAAGCTCACGAGCGCGCCGCGCGTGGGAAAGAACGTGCTGTCGCGCGAGTCCCAGCGCAGTCCTGCGCGATAACTGATTTGATGCGAATCGGCCACTTCGGGCAGCGCTCCGTACGTGGTCACCGTGTCGGCGAGCGCATCGATCGCGCGCGGTTGCAAGCCGAGTCGCGCCCAATCGAGTTGGCCGACGAGCGCGACATGTGGCGCGATCTCGAACGCGACTTCGCCCCAAATGCGGCCGAGCAGCGACGTGAAATTTGATTCGGCGTCTTTGGGGCGGTCGGGGCCGAAGCCGAAGAAGCGTTCGAACGGGTCTTCGATGTACAGGCCGTGCGCCTCCACGCGCAATCGATGATTGATCAGGCCGCTATTCACATAATCGATCGAGGCCTCGCGATAGAATTTGGTCGCGGCACCGCCGAAGAGCCGTAGTTCTTCATCCGCCGACGGCGTGAGGATCCAGATCCCGAAACCGTTGAATTGGATGATGCTGTTGTATTGCAACGCCGCCGCCATGATGCTGATGACGTTGTCTTGCGCGTCGTTTGCGGTCACAACAGGAAGCAGGCCGTACGTTTGGCCTTCGGCCGGATCGGTGGCGACGATGGGGACCGGGAAGAAGCGATAGTGCGCGTCTTTGAACAGGCGCGGCAGATCGGCGAGCGTGCCGGCGGCGGCCGGTGCGGCGTGCAGCCACAGTGCGATGCATGCGAGCCGTGCGGCGAGGCGGGAGCGCCACGTAATCATGAGCCGCCAAGGCATGGTTTTGGAGCGGCCGTGTCCGCAGCGGCGCGCGCCTGTTCGTTTTGTTGTGGGCCCGGCGGGATCACGGCCACGACGCAGACCTTGTCGACGGTGAGTTTGGTCACGAGCAGCGACGAGATCCATTGTTCCGATTCGGTCTGGTGGACGTTCATCCGGAAGATCAGCGCCCGCGGTGCGGGTGGCGAGCCCATCAGCCGCCATTCGGCCTTTTCGCCGATCGCGGAAAATCCGCCGCCCACGACGTGCATCAGCGGGAGTTCGTGCGACTTGCCCTTCGGGTCGATCAGCGTCAAGTAGCCGCGTTCGTCGGCATGCACGATTTTGACGGCGTATCCGCCAACGCCCGCGCAGCGCCATTCGATGTAGTCCGGCGGTCCTTCGCCGGGTTTCATTCCTTCTTGGATCAGCTTGCAACCTTCCCGTCCCAACGGGGTGTAGCGGCTTTCGGTTGCCGCTGCCGCGTGCAACAGTGGAGTGCTGCAGAGCAGCAACAAGGTGGCAACGCGGGTGATGCGGCGAGTGTTCATCAACATGTATCCTCCTCTTGCTCTTGGTGTGCCCGCGCTTTCTAGCGCAGCGGCGGTTTTTCGCAAGCGATGCGTGTCGGTGGGCGCAATGGCAATTGTCCGGGCGCCGTTTCTATGCGATATCGAAAATCTGGGGGGAGCCTATGGAGGGTGGTGTCATATTCGTACTGATCCTCGTGGTGTTGACGGCAATGGCGATGACCCGCTTCGGCGATTTGAAACGGGAACTGGCGCAGCTGCGCGCGGAATTGGCCACGGCCACGGCGTCGTGGCGGGAGTTGACGCAGCGCTTCGTGGCGTTGGAGGCCACATGGGCGAAGGGGCGGTCGACGACCGAGGCGGCGGCTTCATCGCCGGCCTCGGCAACCACTGACACGATTGTGCCTCCTGTCGCGCGCGCCACGGCCGAAGCCCAATCTATGCCGACGCGCACAGCGTCCGTTTCCCCGCAACCGACGCGCGCCGCTCCGCCCCCGCGCCGTCCGGCACCGCCGCCGCCTGCGCCGCCGAAGGGGCCGCTGATCGATTGGGAAAAATTCGTCGGCGTTAAACTGTTCTCCTGGATCGCCGGCGTGGCGTTAGTCATCGCGGCGATCTTTTTCTTGAGCTACTCGGTGGAACAAGGCTGGCTGACGCCGCCGATCCGCACCGCAGTGGGTTTTTTGGTCGGGATCGGATTATTAGGCTTAAGCGAATTTCGTTTTGCGCGCCGGTATGCCACCACGGCCAATGCATTGGACGCCGGCGCGATCGGCGTGCTGTTCGCCACCTGTTTCGCCGCGCACAGTCTGTGGTCGTTGCTTCCCAGTCTCCCGACGTTGCTGTTGATGGCGTTGATTACGGCCACGGCGGTGTTGCTCTCGCTGCGGCGTCATTCGCCGTTTATCGCCGGGCTGGGACTCCTCAGCGGCTTCGCGACGCCGGCTTTGCTCGCCTCCGGTGTGAATCGGCCGTTGTCGCTGTTCGGCTATTTGTTATTGCTGAACGTCGGTCTCGTGTTCGTCGCGGAGCGGAAACAATGGCGTTGGTTGACGACGTTGTGCCTTATCCTGACGACGGGATATCAATGGGGATGGGCGTGGAAATTTCTGGCCGCCAGTCCGTTGCCGCTCGCACTCGGCATTTTTCTGATCTTTCCGGTCGTGGCCGTCGCAGCGCGCGTGGCGGGACGCCGTTGGTGGCAACATGGTGCCGCGGTCTTCACTCAACAGACCGCCGTCTGCGCGATGCTGCCGGTCCTCTTCGCGCTCTATCTTGCCGCAACCCCGATGTACGGCGCGCGGTATGGACTCTTTTTCGGTTTTCTCGGCTGCCTTGCCGTCGGACTCGGCGTGGTGGCATGGCGCATCGGACCGACGTGGCTGCATTGGGTCGGTGGCGCCTCGACGCTCGGCGGTTGCGCGATCTGGTTGGGCGTCTCGTATGTCCCGGCCGCGTGGCCAACGGTGCTCGGCATGCTGCTCGGCTTCACGGCGTTCTATGCGTGGCTGCCGCGCGGCGCGATCATTGCGGCGCTGTTAGGGACGTGCGTCGCCGTGCTCCCGGCGGTGGATCCGGCCGTGGGCGACAGTGTAGCGTGGTGGGGCGCAGTGGCGGCGTGGCTGCTACTGGTCACCTGGGCCGCAGTGCGGCAAGCGGACCGGGCGGCGTATTGGGTCGCGGGCGCGGTGGCGTATCTGGCGCTCGGCATCTGGTCGCAGTGGTATGGGACGGTGGATCATTGCGCGACGCTGTTGCTCGCGTATGTGTTGACGGCACTTTATTATATTGCAGTGCCTGCCGGAGTGCGGCGTTGGCGACCCGCAGCCGTGTCAGTGTTGCAACACACCGAGTATATCGGATTGGCGAGCGGACTCCTGTTGTTGAGATTCGTCGCTACGGAGCCGGTGTTGACGGCCGATCCGGTGCCGTTTCTGGTGACGGCAACCGTATTGCTGGCCGCATGGGCGCTCGCGGCCCTCCAGTCCGCCGGCGGGGCGCTATTTGCGGCCGCGCTGTTCGTGGCCTTTGTGAGTCTGCTGGCGTGGATCAAGCCGCTCGCCGGGTCGCCATGGCCGACCGTCGCGCTGCTGCTGGGGACTGGTTACGCCGCGTTCGGATGCGTCGTGTATCGCGTCGCGGGGCGGATCGCGGCCCATGTTCCAGCGGCTGACGGGTCAGTGGCCTGGTCATCGTATCTGCTCGGGGCGGCCGGCGGTTGTGTGTTGGCCCAATTCGCGGTGGCGAGCGCGGCGCTCTGTCCCGGCGCGCCTCCGTTGTGGCTCTTCGCCGGCGCCGAGTTAGCGGCCATTATCCTGTTATTGGCGCTGGCGGTATGGTCGCGCCAACAGGTCTTGGCCGTGGTGGCCGTCGCCTCGACGGCGATCGCCACGGCAGTGTGGAAGTCCGCGATTGAGCCAGCTGCGGGATCCTATGTGGCGATCCTCACCGCGTACTATTTGGCGTTTGCGGTGTATCCGCTGCTGTGCGGGCGGGTGGCAGGTCGGGCGCTGAGTCCTGCGTTGGCGAGCGTGGCGGCGAGTGGACTCTATTTTCTCGCCGTGCGACGCGCAGTAGGCGAACTGGGGTGGGGGGCGTATATCGGCGTGCTCCCGCTCGCGCAGGCGGCGCTGTTGTTGGTCCAATTGCGGATGTGGTTGCAGTTGGAGCCGGCCGCGCCGCGCGATAACACGCGGTTGGCACTGGTGGCCGGCGCCGCGCTCGCGTTCCTGACCGTCGCGATCCCGCTGCAGCTCGATAAACAATGGATCACGATCGGCTGGGCGCTGCAAGGCGCCGCGCTCGCGTTGTTGTACGGCCGGATTCCGCATCGCGGACTCTTTTGGTGGGGGCTCGGATTGCTCGGCGCCGTCTTCGTGCGGCTGGTGTTGAATCGCGAAGTTTTCGCGTACTATCCGCGCAGTGCCGTGCCGATCCTTAACTGGTATTTGTATACGTATCTGTTGGCCGCAGGATCGTGTTTCGCGGCGAGTGTGGCCTGGCGACGCACTCACGATGTGGTGCGCGGCGCCGTCCGCGGGCGCGCGCTGGTTGCTGCGGCGGGCGCGGTGTTGCTGTTTCTGCTGCTGAACATTGAAGTCGCCGATTATTATTCGAGCGGGGCGACGATTACGTTCAATTTTTCCGGCTCGATCGCGCAGGACCTCAGCTACACGCTCGCGTGGGGTTGCTTCGCCGTCGCGTTGCTCGCGGCTGGGATCATGTTGCGCAATCGACCGACGCGCTTGACCGCGCTGGTGCTGATGACGGTGACGATCTTCAAAGGATTTCTCCACGACCTGTGGCGCTTGGGCGGGCTGTATCGCGTCGGCACGTTTGTCGGATTGGCCGTTTGCCTCGCGCTTGTGGCGCTCGCGTTACAACGGTTCGTATTGGTCCCGAAGCAGCGCGTGTCTCAGCAATAGCATTCCGATGGAGGATGTATGCGTTTCCGATTCCGTGTTGTCTTCAGTGTCGTGGTTGCGTGTCTGAGCAGCGGCGTGACTGCGCACGCGGCCATGTCGTCCGCCGTGCGATATGAACGTCCGCTGCAAATCGAGCACGCCGGGCCGCAGAAAATTGCGGTTGATGTGCCGTTGCTGAGCGGTGCCGCAGTCGGACTGCGCGACGTGCGTTTCTACGATGCCGCCGGCGCGGAGGTCCAGTATCTCGTGATCCCGCCGTCGGTCCCACGATCGGAATGGCGCGCCGCTCCAGCGCTGCCGATCGCCGCGACCAAGGAGCAGAGCGGATTTGAACTCGATCTCGGGGATTTGGTATTCGTGAACGCATTACGGATCGAAGGGATTGCGGCGCCGTTTTTGAAACGATGTCGGTTGGAGGGGAGCGGAGATCGGGCGCATTGGACGCTGCTGGTGGAAGAACAGAGTCTCTTCGACTTGCCCGCAGAGCAGTTGCAGCTGCTGACGCTGGAATTTCCGGCCGGCGAATTTCGGTATTTGCGCGTGACGTGGGATGACACCGCGAGTGCGCGGGTCTCGCCGCCAACGCAGACGTTCGTGCAGTTGCCGCTGCAGAAGGATGCGCCAGTTCCAGTGCATGTGCCGCTCGGCGTGGAGCGACACGAAGCGGTCCGCGGCACGAGTCGGTTTCGGCTGCGATTGCCGGGACCGCAGTTGCCGGTAGCGGCCATTGCGTTGACGGTGGCGGAAGCGACGCTGCTGCGCGACGCGCGCGTGACGGAGGCTTACTTTACCGGCGATCGGATCGTGCCGACGGAATTAGGACATGCGCAGCTCCGCAAGGTCCAACAGGGCGATGCGAGCGCGGCCGCGTTGACGATTCCGATCACGGATCCGCGCGAAACGGAGCTAGAGTTGGTCGTCGACGATGGCGATAATCCACCGTTGCAATTGATTGCGGCGATGGCCGTCTTAAAGCCGGTGCCATGGATTTATTTGGAGGCGGCCGCGCCGGGGACACTGATGGCGCGCTTCGGCGACTCGAAAGCGCTCGCTCCCAATTACGATTTGGAGGCGCGGCGCGAGGCGATCGATGCCGATCGGACGATTGCGGTGGTCTGGGGCGAACGGCGGGAGTTGGTCGTGGCCATGCCGCCCGCCGTGTCACCGGAAGTCGGCACGACGATCGGCGGTGCGCTGGCGACGACCGGATTTCGTTTCCAGCGCATGATCGACGACGTCGGTGCCGGCATGAATGCGTTGCGGATCGACTTGGCCGTGCTGGCGCATAGCCGGACAGCGGCGGAGTGGCGGATCGTCGATGCGAGCGGGCGACAAGTCCCGTATCTGTTGGAACAATTGGACGCGCCGCTCGCAGTTGCAATTGTGCCGCAGCGCATGGACATTGCCGCCGACGACGCGCGGCCGCATGTTTCGCGCTATGCCGTCGAGCTGCCGTACGCCTCGCTGCCTTCCGGGCATTTGGTCGTAGAGACTTCGGCGCGTGTGTTTCGGCGCTTCGTGCGCGTCGTCGCGGATCGCATGCCGCCGGATCCGCGTCAACGTTCACAGGAAATCGAAGTGGCGCGCTGGTTTTGGAGCCATGCCGATGCGGAAACCGCCGCGCCACCCGTGCGTTTGGCGTTACCTGCCGCGGTCGGGACGCAACGGATGACGCTCGAAATCGAAGAGGGCGACAACAGTCCGCTGCCGTTAACGGCGGTGCGTTTCGAAACGACGGCCTATCGCGTGCGCTTCTTTGCCGCGACGCCACAGCCGCTGCGCTTGTTGTATGGCAACGCCGCCGTACCAGCTCCCCATTACGATCTCGCGTTGCTCGCGGATGTCCTGATGGGACGCGCGGCCCACGAACCGCATTTGGCGCCGGAAGCGGAGGGCGGCGACGCGCGCAGCGTTTCCACCGCGCCGTCGATGTACCTCTTTTGGAGTGTCCTCATCGTGACCGCCCTCGGTTTGGCGTTGCTCTTCATCCGTTTGCTGCGGAAAAACGGGCCTCCCAAGCCGGCGGCTGGATGAATTGAGTCGTGGCGGGAAGATTCATTGCTCGTCGCACAGCCGCATGGTACAGTGCCGGCATGGCGAAGCGGCGGCAAAAAAAACGTAAAACCTACATTTTTTGCCTCGATCATGACGATCCGGAGAAAGAATTGGATTTCGAGGTCCGGTTTCAATTGACGCTCACGACAGCTGAACACTTCAAACGAATGTGGACGCGGTCCAAGCAAATTGCCGAAATGATGTCGCGTATGGACATAAAAAGACTCCTGGCATCACTCAACGCCCATAAGGTTCGTTATGTCGTCATCGGTGCGGCGCATGGACTGGATGCGAGTCGACACGCGGTGGGAGACTCATATGATGCGATATTGGCTCTGCGGCGCGCTCGTGGTTGGTCTGCTCAGTGGCTGCGAGAATGCGACAACGGTAGGTGGTTCGAACTCCGGCGGTTCGATGCCGCAACCGACTGTGGCAACGGGGCAGACCGTGGAGAAGTATGTGGAGCCGGGTGAATCGATCACCGTGGATCCGCCAAGCGTGCCGGGATGTCAGAATACGGAGTGGAAGGCGCAGGGGCCGTATGAAACGCAGTATGGAGTGAGCGTAGTACAGCAGAGTGATCGTCGCTTGACCGTGCTGACGGGGCAACAACCGCAAGATTATGATCTCGAATACGAATGGAATTGCGAGGCGGCGCCATCATCGATGCTCCTTCCCTATCGCGTCCGTATCCATGCGGCGCACACTTTTTTCCCTCGTCGCGAGAATCAGCAGTGGACGTATGCCGTGCAAGGAGCAGGCAGCACGCTCCATACGCCGACCTTTACGAATCAGACACGGTCTCAAGGCGAACTCATGTCGAGTTTCAGTGCCAACGGGGGGACGGTTTCGTTCCGGGTGTATTTGAACAACGGCATTGTCGGAAACGCGCTGACGGTTGCTTCGCTTTCGTACCAATTCTATCGGTCGGGTATCGATGGGGACGCCAAGCTGGCCTTCGATCCGCCGATTGCATTGCTCGACCATGTTCGCACGCCGACAACTGGCAGTCGGATCGAAAAGACGATTGTTTCATTCACGACCGACACGGAAATCTCCGGCTGGGCGCCGTTTGCCGGCACCAAAGAGCTGACGGTGATGAGTGAAACCACGGCCGTGACGTTGGCCGATGGGGCGCACGACGGATTGCGTGTCACGCTCGCGGACGCGGATGGGCGCGAATATTTGCCGCCGATGGTGTTGGTGAAGGGGAAGGGGATTGTCGCGCAGCAGCTCCACGACGTCTTCGTGCAATATTTGGCCAAATATTTGGGGACCACCGAAATTCCGCAAATGACGCTCGTGAGCAACGGCCCGTAGCGAATGAACGCCCCCCGCCCCAAGGGGCGGGGGATCCACCTCCCTCTCCCTTTGGGGAGAGGGTTGGGTGAGGGGGAGACCACCGGGACCATCACTATCTTGAATCCTCCCCCTCACCCTAGCCCTCTCCCCAAAGGGAGAGGGAAAAAAACGCGGCAAGCCGCGAGGAATTTCACCTGGGGAGATTAATCTTTCCACGTCCACCATTTCAATTTCTCCGGATCGTGGCGCGTGTGTTCCGCGTAATACACGGCGCAGCGGAAGACGTAGAGGAGGCAACGGTCTTGCTGGACGCCGGCATGCGTGTTGGATTGTGCGTACAAGCGTTCGGGGTCTTTACCTCTGAGATCCGCGACGGTGCGAATGCCGATCTCCCAAAGGTCCTGCGCAATGCTTGGCCCGACACCGGGGATGGTGCGGAGGTCTTTCAACTGGGATGCGATTGAACGCGCCATGGCGTGTGTGTACGCGACGCCGCAGCGGCGCGGCAAGGGAAATGCGATCGTTATTCGTCCGCGAGCCAACGATCGAAGAGCGGTTGGAGGATCACGTGGCCGCCGTAATCCGTGGTCGGCTCGCTCAACGCGGTTGGGGCGCTGGCGCGGATGCGTGCGTACAGGGCCTTGCATGCGCTGCGGAGCTCCGGATCGAGCAGACGGCGATGGCGTTGAAATTCGTTGACGACCAATGGATTGCTCCAATCGACGTTGTTCCAGAGCGATGGTTGTGTCCCGGTCAGTTGATAGAAGACGTCCGTCAAGGTCGACGCGATGCCTTGTCGTTCTTTTTCCTGCAGCGCCGGAGCCAATTGCGGCAGACGGTCGAGGGAGCGGCTGAGGATCTGCAGATTGTACCGTGCGGCTTGCTCGGCATAGCGATGCAGCGGCACGGTGCTGCCAGCATAGCGGACACTGTCTCGTTGATCGCGCAGTGGATGGCCGGCCATTTCAAAGAGGTCGCGCAGGTAATGCGGCACGCGCCACTGTGCCTTGCCGAAATGCGCGTCGTCGAGTGCATTGTAGAACATCTGCTCAGAACCTGCGCCGGCAGCGCCGCTGCCGTCTGCGGTGCGGCGACGTGTGTCGAGCCACGTTGGATCGACAAAGGTGACATCCACGCCCGTGGCGGTGAGCGTGCTGACCATGTTCCACGCGTGGGATAGTGCCATGCTGTGATCGGCGCTGGGTGAGAAGGTCGTCATGTACGTGTTACGCAGTTGCGGATTGAGATCGCGCAATATCGCGAAGACCGCAGTGTTGACGGCGGCGTAGTTGCGGCAGATCCCTTGGCCCTCAGCAAATATTTGGTCGGGGGGCATGGTGTCGATTGCCTTGGCACGGTCATTCCGCAGGTCGCCGGATTGCATCAGTTTGCCGAGGAGTTCCATTTGCCAATCGGGTTGCGACCGGTCGATTGAGTCGAAGAGTTTCTTTTCCGCCTCGCCGATCATTCCGTGTTCGTAGGCCAAGCGGTGCGCCACGAGGCGTCCGCTGAGCAGCACGGCGTCGTGTATGGAGAGGCGGCGCAGCGACTCCGGCGGATAGCCGAGCGCGGCCGCGGTTTCGAGGATCAGGGCGGTAAGACGTTCCCGATCCGCGATGGCGGGTGGCGGGGGCGGCGTGTTTTTATGGTCGGTCCAGAGCAAGCCTGCATCCGGCAGTGCGGTAAAATAGTCGCGCAGCAGCGGATCGCGCAGCGTCTCCGTTTTTTCGGTTGGCGTGGGATCATACTGCGCGAACGCTTTGAATGCGATCTGCGGCAGCGCGATCAAGTGGTGCAGCGAGAAACCGTGCTTCGATAAGAGGCGTTCGATGGAATCGAACTGGTGAGGTGTCGCGCCCGCGAAATCTTCCGGCGTGAGCTGCGCATCATGATTCGTATCCAGCGCGCGTTGAATTTCTTGTTGCTGTGCGACGCGCGCGGCGTCGGGTGCGGTGCGAAAGAACTCCTTCAAGGAGTGGATCACGCGATTGTACGGAAAGCGAACCTCGCTCATGGTTCCATGATTATACGAGCGGGGAAGCCCGCAAGGCAATGGGTGTTTCCTACCCGTTGTCGTCGGGAGATTCTGACAGTAGCGCGGTGTAGTGTTGTTGTTTGGCCTCGTATTGCTGCGTGACGGTTTCTAATCGGGCGAAGTGGGCGTCGATCGCTTGTTGGGCGGTCTTCAGCGTCTTGGACAATGCCACGAATGCGGCGACATCTTTTGACTGCGAGGCGTCGATCAAGGCTTGATTCGCGGCGGCGATTTCCGTTTCCCGTTGTGTGATTTGTTGCTCCAGCGCAGCGATTTCCTGTTTGAGCGGTGCCAACACTCTCGATTGTTCGGCCACGATCACGGAGCGTTGGCGCCGCCGCTCCTTCTTGGTCGATTCCGGAGCGGCTGTCGTCGGGAGTGGCGTTGCCTCAGCGTTCGTTGCCCATGCCTTCGCGACGCGGCGCGCGTTCTCGCCCGCCTCTTCTTCCCACCCGATCTTGTCCAGGAATTCGGCATAGGTCCCGTCGAAATAATCGGCCCCGCCTTGGTGAAAAACGATCAACTTCGTGGCGAGCGCGTGCAGGATCATTTCGTTGTGGGTGACGATCAGGATCGCGCCCGGAAAGGCATGCATACTTTCGACCAACGCGTCGACCGATTCCATGTCGAGGTGATTGGTCGGCTCGTCGAGCAGCAAACAGTTGGCGGGCATCGCGACGATCTTCGCCAGCAACACGCGACTGCGCTCTCCGCCGGAGAGGACGGCCACGCGTTTTTCGGCGTCGTCGCCGCTGAACATCATGATCCCGCAAATCGTGCGGACGCGCGTGCGGTCGAGTGTGGGATTGGCGCTCGCGACCTCTTCTTCGACCGTGCGTTCCGCGTGCAGTCGGTCGATGTTGGTTTGGCCGAAATAGCCGATCTGGCATTGCGGATGCGAGTTGATGCTGCCGTTGCACGGCGTCAGTTCGCGCGCCAACAAGTTGAGCAACGTCGATTTGCCGCGCCCGTTTTTGCCGATCACGCCGATCCGATCGCCGGGCGCGATCGTGAAGCTTAAATTGTGGATCAGCGATTGCTCCGGGACGAAGTGAAACGACAGTTGTTGTACTTCCGTGAGCCGTTTCGCATTGAACGGGGCGAAGTGAAACGCAAAGTCCAAATCGGCCACGTCTTCCAATTTTTCGCGCGTTCCCATCTTCTCCAACAGCTTCAAGCGCGATTGCACCAGCGAGGCCTGCCTTGCCTTCGCGCGAAAACGATGCACGAAAGATTCGATTTCTTTGCGCCGCTTTTCTTCCTTCACCCGCGTCTTTTCGTGGATCGCCTCGTCTTGTTCGAGCTGGGCGTACAATTTTTCCGTGCCGCCCGGGAGCTTGCGGATCGATTGGCGATGGATTGCGGCGGTGTGGGTCGTGACGGCGTCCATGAAGGTGCGATCGTGCGAGATCAACAGTAATTCGCCTGGCCAGCTGCGCAGGAATTTCGTGATCCAGCGGATCGAGAGGATGTCGAGGTAATTGGTCGGTTCGTCCAGCAGCAACAAGTTCGGCTGCGCGACGAGTACTTTCGTCAAGTGGAGTCGGATCTGGAAACCGCCGGAAAATTCCGTGGGCGGGCGCTGCATGTCCGTTTCGGTGAAGCCGAGGCCGAAGAGGATGCGTTCCACCTTATAGTGGTCATGCACCTCATCGGGCGGGAGACCGAGGCAGCCTTCTTCCAACACCGTGGGCCGCGTGCAGCGGATGTGCTGAACCAAGTGCCCGATCCGGTAATGCCGTGGGATATGGATCGTGCCGGCGTCCGCTTCTTCTTCTCCGATGATCAAACGCAGCAGTGTGGACTTGCCGTGCCCGTTGCGCCCGATCAAGCCGACGCGTTCGCCCGGATTGAGCTGCAACGTCACGCCGTCGAAGAGCACTTGCTGCCCGTAGGCCTTATGGAGGTCATGGATATGGAGCATATGAAATTACAAACCGCTGATTGCGGCGCGTTCCATGCCGTCGAACAGGCTCGCGGCCACGCCCGGTTCCGCGCCACCGGTGACGTAAAGGAAGCCGTCGTAGACGGCGCTGGCGGAGCTCTTGCGGGGGGCCTGCAGCGCCGTGGCGGAGGCCCAGGTGTTAGTGGTCAGATTGAAGGCCTCCACATCGGCAAAGATCGTGGCGCTCAAGTCGGTGGCGCCGCCGTAGACCAGGATCCAGTCGCTGGTCGCCACGACGTGTTGCCCGGAAAAGTGGCGGCCTGTTGGCATATTGTCGTCTGCGATATCCCAGATGCCGTCGCCGATATCGTAAAACTGCACGACGGTTTGTTGACACGTGTTGTCGGCCTCCAATGCTGTCAAGTCGGCGTCGTGCTCCGAACAGCCGCCGATGACATAGATCCGGTCGTCTACGAGCGTCGTCGCCGCAGAGCGGATCGGATACGGAATGTTGCGTTCGAGCACCGTCCAGAGATTGGTGGCCGGGTCATACACTTCGATGGAGTCGCGATTGGAAACTTGCACGTCGCCGCTGGCGGAATGCATGCCGCCGACGACGTAGATCTTGTCGTCATACACGACGGCGCCGGCCACATCCCGTTTTTCGTTCAGCGCCCCGGCCGTGGTCCACGCGTTCGTTGCAGGATTATAGATGTCCACTTCCGTGAGTTGTCCGCAACGATAATCTCCGCCGCAGGTGTCGGGATCAGTCCCGCCGATCACATACAATGATCCGTTCAATTCCACCGCCACGGCGCTTTCCCGATAACGCGGCATCGCCGTGCCTTGTGACCAGCTGTCGCCGGCGATATCGTAGATCTGCGTCTTGGTGCCTGCGGCTGCCGACGAGCCGCCGAACAGATAGAGCTTGCCGTTGTACGCGGCCATCGTCATTCCGTTGGCCATGAACAGCGGACCGGTGACCGTGCTCCACGTGAGCGCCGGGTCGGTGAGCGTGCCGTCGAATCCTCCGTCGGTGGCCGAATCCGCGCCGGCGCCAAAATTGTAAAACGCCGACACGGTGCCGCCGAATTGGGTCGCGATATAGCGATTGAGGGGATCGTGATCCGCAAACACGACTTCGCCGGACGCGCCTTCCCAAAAAATAATGCCTGCGGTGCCATAGGCGTCGGACTGGTCTTTCATGATCCGAAACGCGCTGACGACCTTGGTCTCGGTCGCGTCCCAATCGTACGCATTCGTGAGGGCCTCGCCCCACATGCCGGCGTTGGAGATTAGATACGGGATGCCCAGCGCCGTGGCGAGGGTGCGCAAGTTGCCCAATTGCGTCTGGACGTGCGTCGTGAAGTCCGCTTCGCTGAGGTGGTTCGGCATCGGGGAGATATTGACCGCCGCGTAGTCGAAGCCGGTGAGGTTGTATTTCGCGCTGTCGGTACTGTCGAACGCCTGACCGACCCACATCAGCGCGCCGGTGAAGCGGGCTTCCAGATCCGGCCGGATCGCTTGCAGATACGACGCGGCGGCATTGGTCGTGAGTGATTGATTGAAGATGCGATCGGCCTCGCTCATCGGGGCGAAGATTTCCACGTCGGCCCGCTCGGCCCATTCGGCCAACGCGTACACCTCTTCCGACAACGTGCTGATGAACGTGTGCTCGTCGATCAGGGCCTGCGGAAAATTTTCGCCGTCGGCCACAGAGCCCGGCGTGCCGTCATACGCCGCCACATAGAGCATATCGACGGAGAGGAGCACCGGATATCCGGCCTGACGGAGAATCTTGATGCGACTCCCGAGTTGATTGAGGTCGGTGGTCCGAAAAATCGCGCCGCCGGCATTCACGATGAGGCCCACATTGAAACTGGCGACATTAAAACCGTAGTGGTTGAAGGTCGTGCAATCGTTGGTGATGGTGGTGAAGCCGTCGGCGTCTCGGTCGAGCGGATAGAGGGCCCAGCAATCATAGCCGACGTTAGAACCGTCGTCCGTCGTGACGCCGTAGTGTCCTTCCATTGTGGTCGGGAGCGTGAGGCGCGCTGTGTCGGCGGACATCGTGCAGCTGAGGCTGCTGTCGAGTGTGACGGCGGCGCCGTTGAGATCGGTGCAGGAAGAATGTGCGAGGTCGAGGACGCCGGCCGTGGTGATACGGAACGTACAATCTGTGACGGCGCCGCCGATCTCGAAGCGGCCGTAGATTTCCGGCATGTAGCTGTCGGTGTTGCGTACGATGCCGCTGCCGCGGGTCATCGTGAGCGTGCTGCTGTCGCAATCGCCTTCGATGGCATCCAGAAAGCTGAATGCCGCAAAGCGATAGCCGCCGACCGCCGCGTCGCCCGCGAGGGCGTCTTGATTGTCGTCCAAACAAAAGTCATCCGGGCCGACGCTGATGGGATCGCTTTGTGAGCCGAAGGTTTGTGCGGCGGAGGGGCCACCGTAACCGAACATCAGCACTTTGCCGGCGCCGCCCGCGAGGTTGTTGCAAATCGTTTGCGACGTCGCCAAGGTTTTTGCGCCGCGTGCGAGATTGTTGTCGCTGTTGATCCCGCCGAACAGCGCGGCCACGCCCGCGGCCGTGGCCTCGGTCCCGGCGGCGGTGGATGCGGTCGTCGTGCTGTCCGACGTGCTTCCGCGACAGGCCACGAGCGTACAACAGCAGGTCAATAATAGAGCGCAGGTGATTCGGTGCATGGATTCCCCCAATTGTAAGCGGCACATCTTACGGGCGAGCGTACCGAGACGTAAAGAAAAACGTTGGACCATGTGGTTGTCATGTTGAGCGCTGATGTCCTGCGAGAAAATTCCCGCCGGAGGCGGGTCCGTCCGTCGGCGGATGCTGCCGCAAATTTTGGCGGAGAGGGAGGGATTTCCTCCGGTCCCGACGCTGGCGCGTCGGGCCTTCGGACCGGCCCTCGGCCCCACCAGCCTCCGGCTGGTGCCGGTGCCTCCGGGCTTCAAATCCCTCCCTATGGTCGGCAACCGTCCACTGGACGGTTGCCACATTACATACCGCCAAATACAAACGGGCCCTTTTCAGGGCCCGTTTGTATTGGCGGAGAGGGAGGGATTTGAACCCCCGGTGCCCGTTAGGGCACAACAGATTTCGAGTCTGCCGCATTCAACCGCTCTGCCACCTCTCCATTCATCGGGGGGCCTGCACGGCCCCGTCGGTGCTACTCGCAACATTAGATAGGGCGGGGCCGCGCAATACCCCCCGAACCCCCCGCGTCGATCGCGGGCAAAGCCCGACGCTCGACTTTTCCCCTGACAACCCCCCATCTGTATCGTCCGCGTGTTCTGGCCTGCAGTGGCTCGTTTACCTATTCCAGCGCGGTGGCGTCAATGGTTCTATCGTGCGGAGTGTTTCGTGCGGTGTTCGGTATTCGAACGGTGCTGTTCAGATTTCAAACGGTTGCCGTGTGCGCGTCCTCTGAATTTGGGTTGGCACTGTCTGTGCTGATAGCAGAAGCCGATGACGGCACCAATGCTTACGACACGTATTGAACAAGCCATCCTGCTGATCCGTGGGCACAAGGTGTTGTTGGATCGGGACCTCGCGGCGCTCTATGGGGTCCCCACGAAGCGGCTGAATGAGCAGGTGCGACGGAACTCCTCACGCTTCCCACCTGACTTCATGTTTCAACTGACAGATCAGGATGTTGCATCTTTAAGGTCGCAATTTGCGACCTTAGAGCCGGGTGGTCGTGGTCAGCATGCCAAGTATCTCCCGATGGTTTTTACCGAACACGGCGTGGCGATGCTTTCCAGTGTCTTGCATAGCGATCAAGCGATTGCAGTGAATATTGCGATCATGCGTACCTTCGGTCGGTTGCGGGCGCTGTTAGCAGGACATCGGGAGTTGGCGCGGAAGTTGGACGAGTTAGAGCAGCGCTACGATTCTCAATTCAATGTGGTTTTCGAGGCGATCCGAAAACTGATGGAGCCGCCTCCGCGGTTGTCACGACGGCGGATCGGGTTCTTGCCGAGTGCAGGTGATTAATGTCGCGCCAACCACCGGCTAAGCCGGATGGTCGGCTTGAGTTCCCAACCGCAACCACGTCACCGATTCAATATGGAACGTCTGCGGGAACATGTCGATCGGTTGGCTCGATTCGTGGTGGTAGCCGGCGGCGATGAGGGCGCGGAGGTCGCGGGCGAGGGTGGCGGGGTCGCAGGAAATATAGCCGATCCAGCGCGGGGCGCAGGCGATGATGCCGGGGATCGCTTCGGCGGCGCCGCGGCGTGGGGGATCGAGCAAGATGCCGTCGAAGCGCGTGGCCTGTTTGGCGGCATGGCGCAAGAATCGGTGCGCGGCAGTACAGCGGAAATCGAGATGCGGGTGCCCGCGCGCGGCGGCTTGTTGTTGAGCCTGGCGGATCGACGCCGCATGCGTTTCGATCCCGACGATCGCGGTTGTGATCCCGGCGAGGAAAAACGTCAGATTGCCGTTGCCGCAATAGAGTTCCAGGACGCGACCGCCGCCGTGCGCGCGGACGCCTTCGACCACGAGCTGCTGTAATTGTGCGTTCTGTGCCGGATTGACTTGGGCAAAGCCGCCGTCTGCATCGGCGTCGCTCTGCACCAATCGCCCGCGTCCGCTGGCGCGCAAGGTCGCTTTATTGGCGGCCAATTGTGTGTTGATCCGTTCGTCCGCGATCCAGCAGTGCTCGAATTCTACGGCCTCGTAAGTGCCGGCACGGAAAAATCCGATCCGCCCGGCGTCGTCGATTTGCAATTTGATGCGACTGCGATAATGCCACGGCGACGGCGCGGGGATCGTCGGCAGCACCACTGGGTCGCGCAGCTTTCCGATCCACCGCAGTTGCTCGGCAAGGATCCGCTGCTTCCACGCGACTTGCGCCTCGTAGCGGAGGTGTTGCCACTGGCATCCGCCGCAGCGGCCGAACGCGGGACACTGCGGGACGGTGCGCTCGGAACTCGGTGTCAACACGGTCTCGACGACGCCTTCCCAATAATGCGCATGCTGTTTCGTGATCCGCACCTGCGCATGATCGCCGGGCGCGGCGCCGTCTACGAAGACTTGCACGCCATTCAGTTCCGCGCGGCCGCGGCCGCCGGCAATTAAATCGAGAATCGTCAGTGCGTGGACGCTGCCTACCACGGGATGGGTCCGAGCCAGCCCGCAAAGAGGGAGCTGCCCTTCCAGAGCAACAGTGGCAGCGCGATGAATGTCACGGCGAGGCCGAGCCCGCAGAGGCCGTAGAGCAGCGGCAATGGGCAGAGTGGGGTTTCCACGGTCCCGTCGGCGGGACGCAGGTCGCGATAGATGGAATAGCCGAACGCCAGCGCGACGATCGGGAGCAGCAGCTGGAACCCGAGCAGCAGCGGGAGCGCGAGCACGCCGAGCAGTGGCAGCGTGGCAGCGAAGTTCAGGCCGAGGAACAGTGTGAACATCACGACGCCAAAAAACGCGAAGCGGCTGAAGATCCCGAGGCGATGTCCGCGACTCCGTTCCCAACTGAGGGCCAACGATTCGTGAATGGTGCGACCTTCGATGACGCAAATGTACCACGCCATGACGAGCGTCGGCATCAGCAGCAGCGCCGGGGCAAAACAAAGTGCAGCGGCGCCGACGACGATGAAACTGAGGACCAGGCTCAAGCCGAACGCGTGCGCCAGATGTGCCGCCGTCTGGGCGAGTGGCGGCTCCCAGCGCGATTCTGCAGCGGACGCGTGTTCGAATCCCGCAGTCACGAAGCCGTTAGCCAGTGTGGAAATGACTTGCGCGGCGGCGAAATACCCGAATGTGGCTAAGCCGAAGCAGGCCGCAGCGGGGAGCGAGCCGATCAGCAGATGATCGAGGAACGGTCGGAGCCAGCCGACGAACGACAGTTCGTGGAGTAGATTGCTGACGAGTCCGCCGAACAGCGTGGCGATGCAGGGGACGATCACGAAGGTGAGCAGCGTGGTACCGAGCGCTGTGATGAACAAGGCCTCGAGGCCTTTCGCAATCAGCCAATATTCAAAGCGCCGGCCTGTTAGGGCCAAGCCGTGCCGAATCCAGGCGTCGAGGGGGCGTAGCTGCAACGGGCTCTCAGACATGCGCGGGCGTCATAGCGCAACTGCGGGGCCGCGCTCAATGCCAAACTCGCGGACTTCATTGTTTGGAGATCACGACCGTGACCGTATTGCCGAATAGGGTCTGCAGGATTCCCTGGGCGGCGAGCAATCCCGACCGTTCGGCGATACGGTGGCGGATTGGCGCCGCTAGCACCGATTGCTCGCTATCGATGCGGTCGTCGAGCGTGGGGTAGCCTTGACTCCTGCCATTGATCAAAATGCGATGCGATTGGGTCTGATCGAAGATGAGTCCTGCGGCGATGAGGGCCTCGTCGTCGTCTGCGGCGTCGTGGGCCGAAACCTGACGACTCGCACGGAGGTGAATGTCGCCATTCGGGCGTTCCACGAGCACGAACTTCGCGGCGCGGGCGCCGGCGGCAAACATGCCGTGCAGATCGTCGAGCGATTCGATGGCCGTGATGTCTCCGCCCGCACGTTCCCCCAAGCGATGCGCCCGTTCAACAGGGGTTTCATGAGCCGGTGCGGCACCCGCCGGAAGCGCCGCGCGCGCCCGCTCGTCGTGTTCTCTGGGCGAAGTCGTCGGAAGCCCTCCGGGGCGGCGTGGCATCTCAGTCGCGGTTTTGTGAAATTTCCACATCTTCCACATGGTCCGCGCCTCCGCCTTGGTCAGGTAGACGGCGCCTTGTTCGGCGAGATTTTGGACCTTAAGGGTGCCGGCGAATTCGCTGGTCTCGCCAGGCAATACGAGCGTGTCGGGTTCTCCCTCCGCGCTGATCCGGACATCGCGCATGCCTTCACTGGTCGCGACGACCGCAAAGATGCCGGTTCCTTGGTGGGGGAAACCGGCACAGGCCGTGGCGTCGATCCATCCAAGGTCCTGTGTGTCCAGCTTGGCGATGATCGAGACCGGATGCCCATGTCGCCTGGATAATGCGGCCTCCCGTTCCTGGCGGGCAGAGCGGGCGTCCGGTGTTTCCAACGATTGGGTGTTAGCGGGGCGGGCGCGTGCGCCACTGGGGCCCGGACCACCTGGTCGTTCGCGGGCATCGCTTGGTCGCGCGGGCGGAACGTGAATGACATGTGCGCCGGACGGGAGGGCGCCCGGTTGCAGTTCCGCGTGGGTTCTGGGCGGTCTGCGGCGTTCCGGTCGTTTGGGCCGAGGCGCCTTGGGGTCCTCGGCGAGCGGCGCCGCCGCCCCGTTCGGCGCGCCATTCGGTGCGGCGTCCGCGCGTTTGCCGTATTTGTGCCGCGACCAGAGCCAGATCGGTAGGGCGACGAGGGTAAAGAGGCCGGCCATAATCCCAATAATTGCCAGTCCCGACGTGAGCGGGTCCGGAGTCAGCAGCACCGGCCCGGCGATGCTGCTGCACCGACCGCTCCAGCATTGGAGTTGTGAAGAAAACGATGTTGGAGCGGCAGCTGATGGGGCGACGCCCGGCACTGAGGTGCGTCGGGCCGTGTCGACCCCAATATCATTTGAGGGGGACAGGTACCGTCGGATAGGCTTGAATGCTGTATTTGAAGGTACCTGTCCCCCTCGGATGCAATTGGTTGGAGGGTGGGGACTGCGCCGGGCCGTTGATGGCCGTACAGCTGGCGCTGGTGCCGTGATGCAATGGGCCGGTCTGGACCGGAGTCTGCTTGTACGCATGGTCAGCTCCCTCGCAACGCCCCCGTGTCACCTTATTCGGTGCGGCGCCGAAAAGGTTGCTAAAAAAATGGGGGGCCACATGACTGACTTCGGTCATGGGGAAAAACGGAAAATTTTTCTTTCCTCTGCGCGCAACCTTCTGTAATGGCACCGACCATATTCGACTGGGTGTCATGGGTCAGTTCATGCGTTGGGGGAAACGCAGCCTCATTAATATATGGCGGACATGTCGTACGGATCACCATCACTCCTTCGGAAGTTCCTCCCGCTGACGCTCCTTATATGTAGCGTGGCGGGCGGCGCATATGCGTTATACGAAGTCGGGCGGAACGATGGCTACGCGCCGGACCAGCCGATCCCGTTTAGCCACCTCCGTCACGCGGGGGAATTGCAGATTGCCTGTCAGTATTGCCACGCCAACACGGAGCAGGGGCGCGTGGCCACCGTGCCGTCGGTGAATATTTGTATGAACTGCCACAACGAAAAGGCCGGGGTCGGGTCCGGGCGGCCGGGGGTGGAATATCTGAAGGAGCGCTACGCGCGGGGCGAGGAAATCCCGTGGGTGCGGGTCCACGATTTGGCCGATTTCGTTTATTTCAGCCATCGCCCGCATATGGCGAAGGGGATCAAGTGTGAAGAGTGTCACGGCAAGGTCGAAACCATGGCGCAGGTGGAACAAGTCGCGCCGTTGACCATGGGGTGGTGCGTCGATTGCCACCGCAAACCGGACAAAGAACATCCGGAGAAACAGCAAGCGCTCACGGAGTGTACGACGTGTCATCAGTGAACGACAAAACCTATTGGATGGCGGCGGGCGAGCCGGCGGCGGCGCGGAAGGAATTTCTGTCCGATCCGCGCGACCAGCCGCCGGCCGACGGCGAATTCTCGCGGCGCGACTTTTTGAAGCTGGTTGGCATTTCGTCCGTGCTGGCCGGAGCGGCGGCCTGCGCGCGGCGTCCGGTGGAAAAGATCGTCCCGTATTTGAATCGTCCCGAAGAGGCCACGCCGGGGACTCCGTTGTGGTACGCCTCCACGGCCGATTGCCCGTGCCGTTGCGGCGTGTTGGTGAAGACGCGGGAAGGGCGGCCGATCAAACTGGAAGGCAATCCCGATCATCCGGTGAATCGCGGTGGACTGTGTACGTGGTCGCAGGCCGCGGTCTGGAATCTCTACGACCCGGATCGCTTGATGCATCCGTTGCGGCACGAACCGAATGCGAACACGTTTCACAAAATCACTTGGGACGAGATCGACGAACGCGCGCGGTTGGTGTTGGGTCCGGCCTCGAAGGTCTGGTTACTGACCGACGCCTCGGTGAGCGGCGGTCCGGCGACGCAACAACTGATCCGCGATTTTCTTGCCAGCCAGCAGAGCGGGCGGCATGTGGTGTATCAACCCATTAACACCGAAGCGATCGCACGGGGTCGGGCCGCGGCCTATGGCGCGGAGACCGGGGTGCCGCATTATCGCTTCGATCGCGCCGATGTCGTCGTTTCGTTCGCGGCCGATTTTCTCGGCACCTGGATCTCGCCGGTAGAATTCGCGCGCGAGTGGGCCAGCCGGCGGCGCTTGGTGGATGCACAGCAGACGACAATGTCTCGGCTGATCTGCTTCGAGCCGACGCTGTCGTTGACGGGGACGAATGCCGACGAACGACATCTCGTGCGTCCATCCAGTCTTCCGGCCGTTGCGTTGGCGTTGGCGCACGAAGTCGCCGTGTTGGCCCATGACGCCGGCGTCGCGTCGCTTCCGCCATCCTTCGATCGGGCTGTGGAAGGCGGACGTGGCGCGCCAGTCACCACCGCGGCACACACCTCGATGTTGCATATTCCCGCTGCGGTCGTGCAGCGCGTGGCGCGGGAATTATGGGCGGCGCGTGGCAAATCGCTGCTCGTGGCCGGGACGCTGGATGGCGCGGACGGCGAGCGACTGCAAGTCATCATCAATTATTTGAATGCCGTGTTGGGCAATGAAGGCAAAACGATCGAGAGCCAACGGCGCAGTCGTCAGGCGGAAGGCTCGTATGCCGACCTGCAACAGTTGGTCGCGGCGATGCAGGCTGGTCAAGTGGATACGCTGCTGATCGCCGGAGGGAATCCGTTGTACGCCCTGCCGGCCGCGTCGGGCTTCGCGGAAGCCGTCAAACAGGTGCCGGTAGTTTTCCACCTGACTGACCGGCGCGACGAGACGTGCGCGGTGGCGCATTACGTCCTGCCGACGTCGCACTTCTTGGAAAGCTGGGGCGACGCGGAGCCGCAGACCGGCGTGTATAGTTTGGTGCAGCCGACGATCGCGCCGTTGTATCAAACGCGCTCCGTTGGTGAAATTCTCCATAGGTGGCTGCCACCGGAGCGGCAACAAAAAGATTGGCACACGTATTTGCGCGCGGTGTGGCGCGATACCGTCTATGCACACAGTGGGCGCGCTGTCTCGTTCGACACCTTTTGGGAAGGGGCGTTGCGTCTCGGGGCGGTGGTCGCGGCGGCGGAATCAACGCCGGCGCCGCAGTCGTCGTTTGATCTGGAATCGTTGGCGGCGGCCGTGCGCGCGAGTGGGCTAACGACCGCGTCGGAGGGGTTTGAATTGGTGTGCCAGCCGTCGCTGGCGTTGTACGACGGCCGCTACGCCAACAACGGCTGGCTGCAAGAACTCCCGGATCCGGTCACGAAAATTACTTGGGACAATTATTTGTCGATCGCGCCGATCACCGCGGCGACGTTGGCAGTACACGAGGCCGACTTGGTGCGCGTCACGGTGCCCGGTGCCGGTGGCAGTGCCACGTTTGAACTCCCCGTCCACATTCAACCCGGGATGCACGAGCGGGCCGTGGCGGTGGCACTCGGGTACGGGCGGCGCGCGGCCGGCCGGGTGGGGAACGGCGTCGGCGTGGCCGTGGCCGACGCGGCGCAATCCGCGGATGGCCGTTTGCGTTGGACGGTGGCCGGCGTCACGCTCCAGCCGACCGGACGCCAGGCGGAATTGGCGTGTACGCAGGGGCATCATCGGATCGACGCGACCGTCGGCGGCGTGCGTTTTGGGCCGCGTCCGATTGTGCGCGAAACAACACTGGCTGACTATCTGCACCATCCGGAGGCGGGGCAATTCGGCGCTGCGCCCGCCATCGATCAGGGAGATCCAGGAGGGCGGGCTGCGCACGACGCGGGCGAAGGCGGCGGGCATGCTGCGCCCGCCAACCATAACGGAGATCCAGGAGGGCGGGGTCATGGGCCGGAAGAAGCGCAGCCCTCCATGTGGGCGCCGTTCAAATACGAAGGCTATCGCTGGGCGATGGCGGTCGATTTGAGCACGTGTACCGGGTGCAGTGCGTGCGTTGTGGCGTGCCAAGTGGAAAACAATATTCCGCCGGTCGGCAAAAAACATGTCTTGACCGGACGCGAGATGCACTGGATCCGGATCGATCGTTATTACTCGGGCCCCGAAGACCATCCGGAAACCATTCATCAACCGATGATGTGTCAGCACTGCGAAAAAGCGCCATGCGAGACGGTGTGTCCGGTGTTGGCCACGGTGCATGACAACGAAGGCCTGAATGTCCAAGTGTACAATCGCTGCGTCGGCACGCGGTATTGCGCGAACAACTGTCCGTATAAAGTGCGGCGCTTCAACTGGTTCGATTACGGCAATCGGCGCCGCGCGGCGTATGCGTGGCCGGAGCCGCTCCATCTGATGTTGAATCCCGACGTGACGGTGCGCGAAAAAGGCGTGATGGAAAAGTGCACGTTCTGTGTGCAACGGATTCGGAGCGCGAAAGAAGACGCGAAGATGCGCGACGAAAAGGTGCGCGACGGCGATTTCCAGACGGCGTGTCAACAAGGGTGTCCGACCGGCGCGATCGTCTTCGGGAATGTGAACGATCCAGAAAGTCGCGTGGCGCAATTGGCGCGCGGCCCGCGCGGCTATCACGCGCTTTGGGAACTGAACATTTTGCCGCAAGTGACGTATTTGACGAAAGTGAGAAACACGACGGTGACTGGTGGCTAGTGACTGGTGACTCGTGGTCCGTGCCCCAGTCACCAGCCACTAGTCACCAGTCACCCGCACCGTACGGACGTACGAGAGTAAATATGGCCTTGACGAACACGGCTGTGACGACCTTAGCGAAGGAACCGCTCATCGCGCCGCACAAGCGGATCTCGGACGTTAACGACGACGTCTGTCGGCCGCTGGAAACCTTTCCCACGGCCTCGTGGTATATCTGTTTCGCGTTGGCCGCGAGCCTCGCGTTGCTCACGGTCGGACTGATCGGTTACCAACTCCACACCGGGATGGGCGTCTGGGGTTTGAACCATCCGGTCGGATGGGGTATCGACATCACCAATTTCGTGTTCTGGATCGGCATCGGCCACGCCGGCACCTTGATTTCGGCGATTCTGTTCCTGTTCCGGCAAAAGTGGCGCACCTCGATTAATCGCAGCGCCGAAGCGATGACGATCTTCGCGGTGATGACGGCCGGGATCTTTCCACTCATTCATACTGGCCGTTCTTGGTACGACTTCTGGTTGTTTCCGTATCCGAACATGCGGCGACTCTGGGTCAACTTCCGCAGCCCGTTGTTGTGGGACGTCTTCGCCGTCTCCACGTATTTCACCATCTCGTTGTTGTTTTGGTATTTAGGCCTGGTGCCGGATTTGGCCACGGTGCGGGATCGCGCGAAAAATAAGATTCGTAAATTCGTCTACGGCATGATGTCGCTCGGCTGGAACGGGTCGGAACGGGCATGGAAGCATTACGAACACGCGTACCTGCTCTTGGCCGGGCTTTCCACGCCGCTCGTGCTCTCGGTGCACAGCATCGTGAGTTTCGATTTCGCGATCTCCGTGCTGCCGGGATGGCATACCACGATCTTCCCGCCGTATTTTGTCGCGGGCGCCGTCTTTTCCGGCTTCGCGATGGTCGTCACATTGCTCGTGATCGTGCGCAAACTGTTCCGGCTCGAGGAATACATCACGCTCAAACATTTGGAGAACATGAACCGGATCATCCTGCTGACCGGGATGATGGTCGGCTACGCGTATGGGACCGAATTTTTCATCGCGTGGTACAGCGGGAGCGACTTCGAACGCTTTGCGTTTATCAATCGCGCGTTGGGACCGTACGCGTGGTCGTACTGGATCATGATCAGTTGCAACGTGCTGATCCCGCAAGTCTACTGGTTCAAAAAAATGCGGCGGAGCTTAGTGGCGATGTTCATCATCTCGATCTTCGTGAATATCGGGATGTGGTTCGAACGGTTTGTGATCATCGTCACGTCGTTGCATCGCGATTTTCTGCCGGTCAATTGGGGACTCTACAAACCGACGTTTGTCGATATCGGGATTACCGTGGGGAGTTTCGGCGTCTTCTTCACGTTCTTTTTGCTGTTTTGCCGCGTGTTGCCAGTGATTGCCATGGCGGAAGTGAAACACACGATGGTGGCGGAGGCGAAGCACGCACCCGCGAGTGGACATTAATATGCAACAGTCGTCCGGTGTATTGGCGATGTTTCAAGATTCCGACGCCTTGTTGAAAGGCGGTACGGAGTTGCGGGAGCGCGGCCTAGTCGGGATGGACGCGTTCACGCCGTTCCCGGTGCATGGCGTGGATCAAGCGCTCGGGATCAAACGGTCGTGGGTCTCTGCGGTCACGTTGCTGTTCGGCGTGCTCGGCTGTCTCGGCGGCTTGCTGTTGCAGATTTGGACGTCGGCGTATGCGTGGCCGTTGAATGTCGGTGGGAAACCGTTGGCGTCGGTGCCGGCGTTTATTCCGATCGTATTCGAATGTACCGTGTTGCTCGGCGGGGTGTGCACGTTCTTCGGCGTGATCGGATTTTGCGGATTGCCGCGCGTAGCGCGTCCGCCGGTCGATCCACGCGTGACGGCGGATAGTTTCGCGTTATGGGTCCCGGTGTCGGCGGCGGCGCAGCGCGCGGACGTCGAACGGATCGTCAAGGTCGCGGGAGCGTATGAGGTGCGGAGTGGGTAGAGCACGTGGACATTTGAAGGGGTGTCATTCTGAGCCGCAGGCGAAGAATCCAGGGGCATCAATTGGATCCTTCGCTATTGCTCAGGATGACGGCATGGGCTGTGAATCTGTAATGCCTCGTAACATTCATCGATTCGTAATGGCACTCATCTGTGCTGGGATGTGTGTCGCTGCATGTGGTCGCAATCAGACGACGTGGGAGTATATGCCCGACATGATGGATCAAGTGACGGTGAAGACCTACGAACCGGATGCGTTGAGCCCCGATGGCAAAAAAGTCCGCTTGCCGGTGGCGGGCACGGTGCCGCGTAACTTCGAAGCGTATCCGTTTGCGGTCGAAGCGGGCGAACTGGCCGGACGGGAGTTGGTCAATCCGCTGCCGCGCACGCTCGAAATCCTGCAACGCGGCAAGAAGTCGTATGGGTATTATTGCGTGCCGTGTCACGGCGTCGGCGGCGAAGGCAATGGGCCCGTGGTGCCGAAATTCCCGCAACCGCCGACACTGTTGTCAGATAAAGTGCACGAATGGCCCGACGGGCGGATTTTCCACGTGATCACGCGCGGCCAAAACCTGATGCCGCATTACGCGTCGCAAATGGCGCCGGATGAGCGCTGGGCCGTGGTGCACTATGTCCGCGTGCTGCAACGCGCCGGCAAGCCGACGGCCGAGGACGTGCAGAAAGTGTTGGGACAGCCATGACGGCACTGCATTCGACCCATATCCAACCGCTGCCGCATATCGGCCCGGTGCATATCCCGCGCGTGTTGCGCGTGGCCTGCGTCGTGGCCGTGTTGATCGGCGCGGCGACGTTTTTTTGGTCGTTAGGGCATGACCCAGCGCGTGCGTGGCACAATTATTTGCTCAATTATTTCTATTGGCTCTGTCTCGGACTCGGCGGCGCGGTGTTCGTCGCGATCCAATATTTGACCGGTTCCGTCTGGAGCGTCGGTTTGCGCCGTACGGCGGAGGCATTAGTCGCGTATTTGCCACTCGGCGCGTTGCTGTTCGGAGGTCTCGTCGTGGGCGGCAGCCAGCTCTACGATTGGACCAATCCGACGTACGTCGCGGCCCATGCGGTCGTAGCGAAAAAGGCCGCGTATCTGAATTGGTCCGCGTTCGCCACGCGGCATTTGCTGACATTAATGATCTGGATCGCGTGTGCGCTCTACTTCGTGCGCAACTCGCTCCGCCAGGACCGCACCAAAGAGGCCGCGCTGACGCAGCGCAACACCAAAATGGCCGCGGGGTTCATGATCGTCTTTGCGCTCAGCTTCACGCTCGCGTGTTTCGATCTACTGATGTCGCTCGACGCCACGTGGTTCAGCACCATCTTCGGCGTCTATGGATTCGCCGGCCTCTTCCTCAGCACCATCGCGATGATGACGATCCTGGCCGTGCCGCTGTATCGCGGCGGTCACTTCGGGCCGTATGTCCGCGCCAACGACCACTTGTTCGATTTGGGCAAATTGATGTTCGCGTTCACGGTGTTTTGGGCCTACATCGCGTTCTCGCAATTCATGCTGATTTGGTACGCGGATCTCCCGGAAGAGACCGGCTATATGATTCAGCGGATGAGCGGCCATTGGCTCCCGGTCGCGTGGGCGCTGCTGATCTTCAAATTCATCCTCCCGTTCCTGTTATTGCTCTCGCAAGATTGGAAAAAACGTCCCGGCTTTCTCTTCTTCATGGCGCTGTGGGTGTTAGCGGCGCACTATCTGGACATTTACTGGCTGGTCTTCCCGCATTACTCGATGCAGACGCCGATCTTCGGATGGTCGGAAATTGGCGTGTTTTGCGGCTTTGCCGGCATGTTTGGGCTGTGCATCACGGGTTTTCTGAGTCGCGTCTCCGCCGTGCCGATCGGCGATCCGCGACTTCACGAAGCGGTGGAGTTTCATCAATGACCTGGGGCGTGCTGCTATTGATTTTGGTGTTCCCCGCCTTCGCCGTTGCCGAGGATGCGATCCCGCGCGAGTTGCAAGGGATCGGGATTGAAGAGCATCTCGGCGCGGCGTTGCCACTCGATCTCCCCTTCACCGACGAAGACGGGACCACGGTTCCGCTGCGACAGTATATCGGGGCCGGAGAAAAGCCGACGCTCGTCGCGCTGATGTACAACGGATGTCCGAGTCTCTGCGGCTTGTTGATGAACGGTGTGGTCAAAGTTTTCAAGGCCTTTTCCTGGACGGTCGGAACAGATTTTAATTTCGTCGCCGTCAGCATCGATCCGACCGAAACTCCGGACTTGGCGCGCGAGAAAAAGGCCGCGTTACTGGCGGAATATGGACGGCCGACAACGCCGACCGGCTGGCGCCATTTAGTCGGAACCGAAACCTCAATTCGTGCGTTGGCCGACGTGGTTGGATTCCGTTATCGCTACGACGACGACCAACAACAATACGCGCACGCCGCCGCGATTTACGCCGTCACGCCGGATGGGCGGCTCTCGCGCTATCTGTACGGCATCGACTTTCGCCCGCTCGATTTAAAGTTGGCGCTGATGGAAGCGGATGGGGGCAAGATCGGCACGACGCTCGATCACTTGCTCCTCTTTTGTTACCGCTACGACCCGAAGGGAAAAAAATACGCACTGTTTGCGACACGGCTGATGCGAGCGGGTGCCGGCGCGACCGTCGTGCTGTTGGGGGCCTCGCTTTGGACGTTGTCGCGTCGCCGCCGCGCGGCAGGAGTTTGCTCATGATGGGTCTACTCGGCTGGTGGTTTTCCCAACTCAGCCTCCCGAACGCGTCGAACTTCAGCCTCGCGGTCGATCGGTTGTACGATTTCATCTTTTGGCTGAGCGTCGTATCGTTTCTCGCCATTGTCCTGATGATGGTCGTTTTTGTCGCCAAATATATTCGCCGTCGTGAAGGCGAAGCGACGCCGTATATCGAAGGCCACACGCCGACGGAAATCGGTGTCTCGGCCGGACTCTTCGTCCTCGTGATGATCATCTTCTATTGGGGCTATCGCGATTACATGCAGATGCGCACGCCGCCCGCGGGCGCCATGGAAATCAATGTCACGGGGCGACAGTGGGAGTGGGAATTCCAATATCAAAACGGTCGCGTCGTGGCGCGGCAAGGGAGCGAGCCGCCGGTCTTCGTGTTGCCGCGCGGACAGAATGTGAAACTGATCCTGCAATCGAAAGATGTCATCCACAGTTTTTACATCCCGGAATTTCGCGTGAAGCAAGACGTCGTCCCGGGGATGTACACGTTTCTGTGGTTTGAACCGACTGCGGTCGGCGAATACACTGTCTATTGCGCCGAATTTTGCGGGACCGATCACTCGCGCATGTTAGCGCGCGCGCGGGTCGTAGAGCCGGCCGACTACGAAACATGGCAGCGGGAATGGGAATTGGCCGGCGTGAAAAGCGCGTGGGAACGACAAGCGAACGCGGCGGCGACAAAATCCGCGGCTGCGAAGCCGACGGGACCGGAGACGATTGCCGATCAAGGCAAAGCGCTCTTCGCCACGAAGGCGTGCAGCGCGTGTCACAGCGTCGACGGCGTATCCGGCGCGGGCCCGACGCTGAAGGCCGTGTTTGGCCACGACGTGGCGCTCGCGGATGGCAGCACCGTGAAGGCCGATGAAAATTATCTGCGTCGCTCATTGATGGAACCGGCCGCGCAAGTGGTCAAAGGGTTCAACGGCGGTGTGATGCCGACGTTCCAAGGCCAATTGAAAGATGCCGAGGTCACGGCGTTGATTGAGTATATCAAAACTTTGCAATGAGTCAGGAGGAGTACCGCATGCCCGAAGCCGTCTCGTATCTGAATTCGCCGAAGGGATGGAAGAGTTGGCTCTTCACGCTCGACCATAAGCGGATCGGCATGATGTATCTCTTATTGACCATGGTGTTCTTCGCCGTCGGCGGGATTTTCGCATTGCTAGTGCGTTACGAATTGCTGACTCCCGCGCCGACCTTCGCCGCGAATACCTACAATAAGATGTTCACGATGCACGGCGCGATCATGGTGTTCATGTTCATCATCCCGATCATCCCGGCGGCGCTGGGGAATTTTTTCCTCCCGCTCCAAATCGGCGCCAAAGACGTGGCGTTCCCACGCCTTAATTTAGCCAGCTATTACATCTTCATCGGTGGAGCGCTGTTGGCCGTGTTGGCCATTTTACTCGGCGGCGTCGATACCGGCTGGACGTTCTACACGCCGTACAGCATCAAGACCGCGACGGCGGCCACGTTGGTCACGCTCGGCGTTTTCGTGATGGGTTTTTCCAGCATCCTGACCGGATTGAATTTTATCGTCACGATCCACAAATTGCGCGCGCCCGGGATGACCTTTCACCGCATGCCGCTGTTCCTCTGGGCGATTTACGCCACCGCGATCATCCAAGTGCTCGCGACGCCGGTGATCGGTATCACCACCGTGCTGCTCGTGATGGAGCGGGTGCTGCACATCGGCTTCTTCGATCCCGCGATCGGCGGCGACCCGGTTTTGTTTCAACATTTCTTCTGGTTCTATTCGCATCCCGCCGTTTACATCATGATCTTGCCCGGCATGGGCATCGTCAGCGAAGTGATCACGGTGTTTTCGCGCAAACAGATCTTCGGCTATCGGGCCGTCGCCTATTCGAGCTTGGCGATCGCGTTTATCAGTTTCATCGTTTGGGGACACCATATGTTTGTCAGCGGACAATCGGAGCTGGCGAACTTACTGTTCTCGCTGCTGACGATGCTGGTCGCAATCCCAACGGCGATCAAGGTCGTGAATTGGACGGCCACGCTGTATCGCGGCTCCATTCGTCTCGGCACGCCGATGCTCTACGCACTCGCGTTCCTGTTCCTCTTCACGATCGGCGGACTCACCGGCCTCTTCCTTGCCGCGCTCTCGGTCGACGTCCACTTGCACGACACGTACTTCGTCGTGGCCCACTTCCACTATGTGATGATGGGCGGCACCGTGATGGGCCTGCTCGCGGGGCTGCACTATTGGTGGCCGAAAATGTTCGGGCGGATGTATCCGGAGACCTGGGCCAAGGTGTCGTGGGGGTTCGTCTTCGTTGGTTTCAACGTCACGTTCCTGCCGCAATTTATGTTAGGGCGGCTCGGGATGCCGCGCCGCTACCACGAATACGCGCCGCATTTTGCCGGTCTGAATCAACTGTCCACCGTCGGTTCCTGGATGCTCGGCGTTGGTTTCTTGATCATGTTTACCTATTTCCTCTGGTCGCTGAAGCGCGGGGCGTTTGCGCCGGCCAATCCGTGGGGTGGCAAGACGTTGGAATGGCAGACGGCCTCGCCGCCGCCGACCGAAAATTTTCATCAGACACCGACCGTGACTGCAGGGCCGTATGAATACGGTCTGAAAGCGATGGGGACGTAACGTATGGCACACTTGACGACCGCCACACACGGGACGTTGCACGTCCACCACCACTTCGAGACGGCGGAACAGCAGTATCAAAGCTCCAAGCTCGGATTGTGGCTCTTTCTCGTCACGGAAATCCTGCTCTTCGGCGGACTGTTTGTGGTGTACATCATCTTCCGCGGTCTCTATCCGGAGATGTTCAGTCAAGCGCACCACTTTCTCGATCGCGTGCTGGGCAGCGTCAACACGATGGTGCTCATTTGCAGCAGCTTCACGATGGCGATGGCCGTGCGTGCCGTGCAGCGGAGCGAATCCGCGCGCGCGTCGCAATTATTGCTGATCACATTTTTCTGCGGACTCCTCTTTATGGGGATCAAGTACCTCGAATACACGCACAAGTTCCACGAAGGTCTGCTGCCGGGAATCCATTTTCACAACGCCGAACTCACGCATCCGAAGGCCGCGCTGTTCTTTTCGCTCTATTTCATGATGACCGGATTGCACGGCATCCACGTGCTGGTCGGGATGGGACTGATCGCTTGGATGATCGTCGGTTGCAACCGCGGCCGCTTCGATGCGCATTATTCCACGCCGGTGGAGCTGACTGGATTGTATTGGCACTTGGTCGATCTGATCTGGATTTATTTATTCCCGTTATTTTATTTAATCAGTTGAGGACGCGATGAGCGACGCATCACAGAGCCCAAAACACCACGATCACAAATCGGTCTACGTCCGTGTCTGGCTGGCGCTGCTGATTCTTACGGCGATCACGGTTGGCGTGGCGTACCAAGACTACGGCGTGATGAACATCTTCGTGGCCATGTTGATCGCGACGATCAAGGCCGCGCTGGTGATCTTGTTTTTCATGCACCTCAAGTACGACAACAAATTCAATCAAGTCGTCTTTCTTTCATCATTCGTCTTCCTGGCCGTGTTTGTCGCACTCACCGCTGCGGACTTGTTCGACCGTGGCGTGGAACGTCCGGCGATTGCCGCGACGCCTCCGACGGCCGCGGGTGGCGGGGCGTCGGCGGAGGAATTGAACACGTTGCGCCAACCGACGCCGGAGTTAGTGGCGAAGGGGAAGGAATTGTACGTCGCGCGGTGCGGCACTTGCCACGGCGAGCAGGGCCGCGGCGACGGACCGGCCGGCGGCGCGTTCAATCCGCCGCCGCGTAATTTCACCGTTGCGGATGGTTGGAAGTTAGGCCGCACGACCAGCGAGGTCATGACGGCCGTCTCGAAGGGGCTGGCGGGTACGCCGATGCCGCCGTTCGAGAGCACGTTGCCGCTCGCCGACCGCTTCGCGGTCACTCACTATGTGCGTAGCTTCATGCCCGACGCCCCCGCCGATACCGACGAGAGCTTCAAGAAGATGCAGGACGCGCTGGGCTTGAGCGGCGGCGGCAGTGCCGCGTCGGTCCGTTTGCCGGTCGATCAAGTGATGCAATTGATGGCGGTGCCGGTGTCCGCGGCCGCTGCGAACGGCCAACTCCCTGCAGCGACCCACCCCGGCGCACCGCTCTTTGCGCAATTTTGCGCCCCATGCCACGGCGCAGCGGGCGGCGGTGGCGTCAAGGTCGGCACGCTCGGTGTCAACCCGCGCGCCTATTTGCGCACGGCGCCGCTGCACGCGGCGACTGGGACGTGGCGCAGCGACGAAATGCGATTCATTGAATTAGTCGCCAACGGCCTTCCCGGCGTCGGCAAGTCCGGCATCACCCACTTTACTCGGGCAGAGTGGCATGAGTTGTATGAATACGTCCGCCAACTGAGCGAGTAGAGGAATTTACTGCGCGGCGATCGGAACAACCGGCCACGTGACGTCGGCGGTGGCGCCGTGTTTCCACATCGTCTGGAGTGCTGCCGAGAAGCCCGCTTCGCTGAGCGGTCCACGGCGCAGCGTGTCGAAGAGGACTTTCAGCGCGCCGGCCGCGAATCGTAATGCGAGCCTGTTCCCCGAGACCTGGCCGTCAATATGGAGTAGAGTGTCCGTCTCAAAACGGTCGTTGGCCCATCGAGTTACGTAATCGATCACGTTCATGGCTTCAGTCACGGCGGCGGTCTTTTCCGCGGGAGCGAGTTCAGGATTCAACAGGACTTGTTGCAGCGCCTCACGAGTCGCGCCTGGTCCATATTCCAGCCGCGTGCGGACCTGGAGACCGCTTGCAACTGCCACGTCCAACAGTCGATCGGGGGTGAAACAGCGGTTCACGGAAATGCGTGCTGCATTGTCCGGATCGGCCGTTTCAAGACCCCGCTCCAGCAACGACCCGACCCAGCCTGCGATCGGTACCGTCACATCGCCACGCATCCGGCACATCCAAGTGCCGGCTCGGCCATCACCTCCTAGGTACCGTGTGGCCATCGTCCCGCCATATCCCATCCAGTCCCAACAGTGGGCGTCGAGTCCGCGACAAACCTCCAGCGCTCGCTGAGCGGCTGCGGTATCGCGCCCACCACTGCGCACCCACCTGTCGGCTGCATGCGAAGATTCAGCGGCGAGTGCGAAATAGAGATCCAGGCCGGTCGTGAAAAATTGCCGCTGTTCATTGGAATCTGGGCTCCACGCGCAGGCCGCCCATGAATCCAGCAGCGCCTGCTCCTCCGGCGATGTTCCCTTTTCGCGTCGGGCGGCGGCATTCCATGCGGCCGCCGCATTCCGTTTCCACGTATCCACTAATTCGATCGGGAATTGCGTTGCACTCCAACGTGAGACATAACCGTCCGCAGCTTGACGACGATCAACGCGGAGGCCGGAGGGAAACTGGAGCGAGAGGTCGACTGTGGGTGGTGTCGTTCTTGCCAACGCGCCATACAAGGCAACGGCTGGAGCCCATCCTTCGGACGCGTGGGCGGTCGCGGGCTGGATAGCAATGCGGGCTGGTAGTGCCTTGACTACGCGCCGGCGTAAGGCGGGCACTGCCTCAACACCGATTGCCCCTCCGCTGACGGCACATTCGCCGCCCCATGATTTACGAACTCGGACGCCCGCCATACGGACTCCCTTTCTTCCCCCGCCATGTGAATGTGTGCGTCGTATAGCGCTCCACGTGACTTTGCAAGGTGAAATTGCGAGACCGCTAGGTTACTTGATGCCGATGACTCCCTATTTGTTTACGCCAACCGCTGCAGACGTGGCACATGTGGCCTAAAGTTGCGCGAGGGGGGCGCCGGAATCCGTGGATTCCGGCGGAGCTCCCGGCCCGTCGGACGGGCGGGCGAACACGCGCGCGACTGCGGCCCGTTCTGCCGGAGTGATCCGTTGTGCGCGTCCGGCCTCGATCTCCTGGAGTCGGCTCACCGTCCAATCGAGTCGCGCGGCGGTTTCCTGCAAGCTCCACAACCGATCGACGGCCAGTCGCCCGACCAGGATCGATTCGCCGAGGCTGGACGTGTCACGTTGCACGTAGCGGCGCAGTTTTCCCACCGCGTCTCCCGTGACCAGCAGTACGGGCGGCGGTAGGGCGCCGTCTCGTACGCATGGCAGGGCGGCCAAGTCGAGATCGGGGAAGAACTGCCGTTGCAGCAGGGTGGCGAGTGTCGCGGGGGTATGCGTGGAGAAGACGCGCAGCAATTGGCGAAATGTCGCCATGTCGGGTGGGTGGCGGAGTTGTTCGATCCGCAACGTTCCGTTGGCAGCGAGCAGGGTGCCGAGCAAGGCGCGGGAAACGTCCGGAGTTGAGGTGCGCGCCATTGCCGCGTGCCACGACTCCCGCTGCGACGGCGTTGTGCCGAGCGCAGCGCCGAGAATGTCCGCTTCCGCCGTAGTGGGCAGTGCGAGATTGTGTTCGAATAGGTAGAGCAGTTTGCGCGAGATCCGGCGTCCCGTTGTTTCCACCACCGTGTTGATCGCATACCCGGCCCGCCGGCGTGCCCAGTAGAGCTCTTCGCCGAACGAACCGGGCGTGGTGGTGTAGCGGTGCAGTCGTGTCTCCAGATCCGGCTCGTTGAGGGGGATATGGATCGGCTCGACCGTGAGTCGCGGATGGATGAAATGCGGATAGCCACGCCGCGGATCGAGCAGTGCCGGGTATTGCTGGGCCAGCAACAGGCGCAGCATCTCGGCGCGCGGGACGAAGACCTCCAGTTTCGACAGCGTCCCAAATTCAGGGACCCGCTCCCCGGACTCCACGGTATCGTAATAGGCGATTTCCCAGCCCAGTTGTGTGGCCATTGCCTCCATCGAGAGCTGCCGTGCCTTTCGTCCGGCCATCAAGGCCTCCCCGAAGGTGGGCGACGCACGGAGGTACCCTCGGAGTTTCGGCACGTCGCTCGGAAGGACGAAAAATGGTTGCCGACAGACGCGCAACGCGTCCCAGTTGATCCACGGATAGTGTGCCGCGAGGTAACTCTGCAACAGCGCGGGGTAGGGCACGCCATACTTGTCTGCGCTACGCCGGAGGGTCGCTTCGGATGTCAGCGCCCCCATCTCGAGCTCCTCCACATCACTTTTGGTGAACCCGTGGGCGCGGGCCGTCTGCGCGGCGCGTCCGGTGGCAACGCCGCGCATCAGGCGTACCGCGCGCAGGAAAAAACGATAGTCATCGCAGGCAGTCCATTCATGCCGGATGCAATGAACGATTAATTCTCTGAACCACGACGGCGCGTACGGCCGCACGCGTGTCAGAATGGCCGAGCCGGCCGTGAGGGCGGCGTGCTGACTCGAGTCCTGCTGGATGTGGGCCACGGCGCGGATGGCCGCGCAGAGGTCGCGGGCGGTGGCGTCCGGCAGGGCGACTCCGATGGTTTCTGCGAACCGTTGGCATTTGTGCCACGTGAGCGCGCCGGTGCGGCCCCAGTGTGCCCAACAGTCGACCCACGCCGCCCGTTCCGCGAAATGTTCGTCGGCCAGGCGGAGGCACTCGTTGCGCAATGGCGCGGCCCACGTGGAGGCGTCTGGGAGTTGGGCCCAGGCCTTGTTGCGCCACTCTCCCGCGCCCCGCGCACGCAAGTGCGTGATCTCCGGTCCTCGGCGCGGCTGTGGCGGGGGCCGGTGCGAATCCCTTAGAGGTCGGTCGTAGGACGCGTGCCATGGGGATATCATCGACGCCCTGTCGAGAAAGTTGCCTGAGTCGGTTTGACTGCCTTATTATCCCCTCGCCCCCAGGAAACTCCCCCTCACCCATCCCTCTCCCCAAAGGGAGAGGGACGTGGATCCCCCGCCCTTTGGGTCGGGGTGCGTTCATCGCCACATTTTCCTTGAAACGGCGTCCCAGTTAGTCGAATCATCCCGGCCGTGCGGATTCGGGGGACACTCATCGGGCTGACGTTGCTGACCTATGGCCTCATCATTTGGGGGGCGGTGGTGCGGCGTGCCGGTGCGGGACTGGGGTGTCCCGATTGGCCGCTCTGTCATGGCGCCGCGCTGCCGCCGAGCGAACGGCTCGCACTGATCGAATACAGCCATCGTGCGCTGGCCGGCGTCGTGGTTTTGTTGCTGCTGTGGATCGTCGTCCGCGTGTTCCGGAATCGGGCGTTGCGTGCAGCGCTCGGCGGACTCAGCGTCGCCGCGTTCGGCCTGCTCCTCCTCCAAGCCGTGCTCGGCGCATTGGCCGTGGCCTCCGAACTGGAACCGCTGATCATCGCGACCCATTTGGCCCTTTCTTGGCTCTTCTTAGCGCTGATCTTAGCGATGACGTTTCGGGCGAGCGATTCCGCTGGAGTCAACGTGGGCGCCAGTGTCGCTCCGCCGCGCGGGTTGCTGAATTTTGGCTATCTCGCGCTCGCGATCTTAGTGATGCAAGCGATCCTCGGCGCGTTGGTCAGTACGAGCCACGCCGGATTGGCGTGTCCCGATTTTCCGATGTGTCAAGGGATGTGGTGGCCGGAAATGCACGGTGCCGTGGCGTTACACATGAGCCATCGGTTGGGAGCGCTGGCTGCGTTTCTGACGTTAGGCGGCTTCGGGCTATTGGGCCGACGCGTGGTTGCGTCTGCAGACCGCTTCCCCTTTCGCCTGCTGCTGCTTGTCCTCGTACTTCAATTGGCGTTAGGCATCGCGAATATCTGGTACGCGCTGGCCTTTGCGATCGACGTGGCGCATCTGGCGATGGCCACGTTACTATACATCCTTCTCATCATCTGTCTTTGGAGACTGCGTGCTCAACGCCTATTGGCAACTCACCAAGCCGCGCATTAGCCTGCTCTTTGCCGTCACGGGGCTGACCGCGTTCGTGGTCCATGGTGCGCTGCTCCGCGAGCCAGTGCGATTAGCGCTGCTGACGCTGGCGGTCTTCCTGATCGGCGGCGCTGCGAACACCTTCAATCAATATTTTGAACGCGACATCGATAAACAAATGCGTCGCACGGCGAAGAAGCGGCCATTGCCGCTCGGCCTCATGACGCCGCGTGCCGCATTGCTGTTTGGGATCGTGCTCGGCTTGCTCGGCGTCGGACTCCTGTGGTGGCGCGGCACGCCGCTCGGCGCGCTGTTGGGCCTCGGGACTATTCTGTTTTACGGTTTCTACTACACGCTTTGGTTGAAACCGCGCACGCCGTACAACATCGTGATCGGCGGCGCTGCAGGCGCTGCGGCGCCGCTCATTGCGTGGGCCGCAGTCACCGGACGACTCGATCTGGTGCCGATCCTGCTCTTTCTCTTGATATTTTTCTGGACACCGCCGCATTTCTGGGCGCTCGCGCTCTGTTGCCGCGAAGACTATGCCCGCGTCGCGTTGCCGATGCTTCCGATCGTCGCCGGCGAAGAAGAAACGCGTCGCCAAATTTTTTATTATTCGCTGATCCTGTTGCCGCTCTCGCTCGGCCTGGCTGCGGTCCATCCCGTCGGCTGGCTCTATCTCGGCAGCGCTGGCCTGCTCGGCGCATTGTTCATTTGGTTCGCATGGCGTTTGTTGCGCGACAAAACCGATCGCGCCGGCTGGCGGCTGTTCGGCTTTTCGATCTTGTATGTGTTGCTGCTGTTTCTCCTGCTGATGGTCGATGTCCTCTTCATGCGGCATGGATAGCGCGCTCTGTGCCGTTGTCGCGGAGAAAACGCTTGCATCCTCATCAGGCGCTGACTACACATCGCCGCCTCAGGACGAAAACGAAACCTATTACAAGGAGGCTGTATGGCCAAGGCCAAGGCGAAGGGCAAGAAGAACGGCGGGGCGGTTGGGGATTTCGTGGTCCGGTCGCGCGTGAAGGAGCAGATCGCGAAGGCGAAGTGCCAATCCTCCGGCGATATCGTCGATGCGTTGAACGGTGTCATCGCGTGGTATCTCGAACAAGGGATCAAGCGCGCCAAGTCCAACGGCCGCAAGACCGTGCGTTGCTACGACATTTGTTGCGAGTAATCGAAGCGATTCATGATGGTGTCAAACCCCGTGGGGCCGAACCCCACGGGGTTTTTTTGTATGCAGCGCTCACTCCCGCGTGAACCAAGTCTCTTCGCCGTTGCGTTGTCCATCGCTGGATGAGGCCACCGGCGTGACATAGTATGTCGCGCCCGACGGCGTGGGAATCGTGATGCTGAGCGTCGCGGCTCCGGTGTCCGTGATATTCGTTTCCGTCACGTCGGCCGGGACATTATACAGTCCCCCACTGGCGGTCGAGGGCCCGTAGCGCACGGAGTAGCTGAGCCCGCTGAGAATATTGCCGTCTTCGTCTGTCGGTTTCGTGATGACCAACGTGAGGGTATCGGTCGTCAACGCCACTGGTGCGCTTTTGGTCCCCGTGGCCGTCGGCATCGTCGTGCCGTTGTAGCTCGCAATGCGGGCCCAATCGGTTAGCACATAACTCATCACGATGAAGAAATCCTCCGTGGAGGCGTCCGTGTAAGCCACGCGAATCGTGAACGTGTCGCCCACGGCCATGTCCGCGTGCGGCGCGAGTGAGACGATCCACTCTTCGTTCGCCAATGTGGTCGTTTGGTACAAGCCGTATCCGGCATCTTCCCAGAGCGAATTTTCCGTTGGATAGCTTTGTGGATCACCGAGTGAGGACGCAAAGCGCACCGTGGCCGTGTCGGCGATGCTGCTCGGCACGTCGATGCACGCGACACTCGCGATTTGATCTTCTTGCCCCGCCACCGGCACGACGTGCAAACGGAGCGCAATCAGGTCCCGTGCGGCGGAGGTTGTGTCATGATCGGCCCAAATATTACTGCTCGCATAGACCCGATCGACACGATCGCTCACGACTTCGATCCCGCTGGGCGTCGCCGCGATTCCGTTGCGGACGCCGTCATTGTCTTCATCGGCATCGAAGAGGTTCGGAATCCCATCCCGATCTTGGTCGGAATCACTCCGATTCGTAATATTGCTCTGTGCGGTCTTGCCATCGTTGCCCGCGCCGACCGGAATCCCGCCGCTCGCGACCGCCGTAACGCTGGCGCTGGCGTCGTCGGGTGCGGTCGTCGTCCGCGCAAATCCGTTCGTGGTGTCGAGCGTGATCTCACCGAGCGCGGTGTCGTCGCTCGGCGCGAGTCCCATCGTGACTTCGGACCCCGCTCCGTCGAAGACCGTCGGTCCGATGTAACTGCCGTCCTTAATGTAGCTGATCAAATACGTCGCGGCCGAGGAAAGGGCGAGGGAGAACGACCCGTCAGATGCCGTGGTGGCGCGGACCGTCGCGTTACTCGCATTGTTGACCGCGACGACGCTATACCCGGATGCCGCAGTCGTTTTCGCGCCCAGGCTCCCAACGGCTCCGACGTTGAGTGACCCCGTCACCGTGACCGTTCCCGTAGTCGTCCCGCCGGAACTCGAACTCCCGGAGCTGGTGCTACTCCCCTCCGACGATGTGCTGCCGCCGCAATGGACTATCAACAACAGGCTGCAGAGTAGTCCGGTGTAGTGTGCGCGAAAACGCATAAGCCCCCCTTTCCGTTGGCGGGACAATTACCAATGATTTGTAGAGACCTTTGCATAAAGGCATGATTGTTGCGGCAAAGGGGATGTGATCCGTGTAGTTTTCTGGGATGAGCCAAACAACGACGAGTCAGTTGAGTTTCAGTGACGGGATGATCCGGGA